>CAVDDI010000109.1:0-5990 GCA_963607675.1 bacterium
GTTCGTTACCTCGGGGCTCACTGCCAGCGAAGACGTTGTGTATCCCTACGAGGCCACGTACAGCCGCTACATCGAAGAGCGCGTCCACCCCGAAGACAAGGAAGGCCTCTTCGAGGCTATGAGGCTCGAAACCGTCTTGGCTGCGCTCGAGGGCGATTCCGAGTACATCGGCACATACCGTGTGCTCGATGGCGGGGCAACGCATTATTACCAGTTCAAGTACCTTGCCGCGGAAAACGACGAAGGTATCCTTGCCGGTTTCCAGAATATCGATGCCACCATCGCGCAGGAGCGCGAGCAGCAGGAGATCCTGAAAACCGCCCTTGGCGCGGCAGAAGAGGCCAGCGCCGACAAGTCGGTGTTCCTTTCCAACATGTCGCACGATATCCGCACGCCGCTGAACGCCATCATCGGCTTCAACGAGTTGGCGAAGACCCATGTCGACGACCCGGAAATGGTGCTGCGGTACCTGGATAAGGTATCCATCGCAAGCAACCACCTGCTGGATCTGGTGAACGACGTGCTGGACATGAGCCATATCGACAGCGGCCGGGTAAAGCTCGACAACGAAGCCTTCGACCTGCAGCCCATGTTCGACGAGCTTCATACCATCACGGCGGGCAACGCGCAGGCCGGCGGCATCACGCTTTCCTTCGATACCTCGAAGATCCGCCATCGCAATGTGGTGGGCGATGAGTTGAAGATAAAGAAAGTGCTCATGAACATCCTGGGGAATGCGGTCAAGTTCACCAGGCCGGGTGGCAAGGTTCGCTTCCAGGCGGAAGAGCGCGATCTGCGTTCCTCCGATTACGCGCACTTCGTGTTCCGCATCAGCGATACCGGCATCGGGATGAGCGACGAATTCGCTGCCCATGCCTTCGAGGCGTTTGCGCGGGAAGAGCAGGGCTTCGATGGCTCCGTCGCGGGAACGGGGTTGGGGCTGAGCATCGCGAAGAACCTGGTGAACATCATGAACGGCTCTATCAGCCTGAAGAGCAAGCTGGGCGTGGGCACCGAGTTCGTTGTTACCCTGCACCTGGAAACCGCCCATGCCGAAACCGCCGACGCTCAGGCGGCAACGGATGGGGCGCCAAGCGATGCTTGCGTGCAGAGCATGGCGGGCAAGCGCATCCTTTTGGTGGAAGACAACGAGTTCAACCGCGAGATAGCCTTCGAGATCCTGCGCAACGCCGGCTTCGAGGTGGACACCGCAGACGATGGCAAAGCGGCCGTGGAAAAGGTTGCGCAAAGCGAGCCAGGGGCCTACGACGTGGTTCTGATGGATATCCAGATGCCCTACATGAACGGCTACGAGGCAACGCGGGCCATACGCGAGCTGCCCGATGCCGCGCGTTCCCGCATCCCCATCATCGCGGTCACGGCAAACGCCTTTTCCAGCGATCGCGATGCCGCCTTGGCTGCCGGCATGGACGGGCACATCGCCAAGCCCATCGATGTGGACATGCTCATTGGAAAGATGTTTGACCTGCTGGCCAGATAGGCGTCCCTGGCCTTCACCATGATAAAATAGGCACTTCGGAAAACCACCACCCCAAGGAGCGTGTTCCGCAGTGAAGCGACTTGTTGCCCTACTGTGCATGGTTGCCTTGAGCGTGTTCGCTTTTGGCTGTTCGGCTGCCCCGTTCGGGCAGGACGCCAACGCGTCTTCTGCCAAGCCCGTCCTCAAGATCGGCATCGACGTCTACGAGCCCTATTCGTACTACGATGACAACGGCCAGATAACCGGCATCGACTACGAGCTTGCGGTAGAGGCCTGCAATCGCCTGGGCTATGCCCCAGAGTTCATCGGCATTTCCTGGGAAAAGAAGAACGACCTGCTGGCTTCCGGCGAGATCGATTGCCTGTGGTCGTGCTACAGCATGACGGGCCGCGAAGGCAAGTACCAGTGGGCGGGGCCCTACATGAAAAGCTACCAGGCGGCGGTGGTGCGCTCCGACAGCGGCATCACTTCGCTTTCCCAGCTGGAAGGCAAGCGTGTTGCCGTAGAGGTAACCACGAAAAGCGAAGAGGCCTGGGTCCGCCATGCTGGCGAGGTGGTCCCGCAGGCATCCGATGTACTGGCCTTCACCACTATGGACGAAACCACCGCTGCGCTTCGCTTGGGAAGCGTCGATGCGGCAAGCGGCCACGTTGGCCCTATGAGCATCTTGGCGAAGAACTCCGACGGCTTGTTCACCATGCTCCCCGAAGGCTTCTACGATACCGAGATCGGCGTTGCCTTCGACAAGGATCGGGGCGATCCCGAACTCGTGCAGAAGCTGAACGACGTTCTGGTCGAAATGCTCAACGACGGCACGGTATCCCGTGTGGTAGAGGCCTATGGCCTTGATCCGCAGCTGGTTGTGGGGGTAGGCAATGAGCGGTGATGTCGCGGCAACAGCAGCCAAGCCTTCCAAGGTCAGCAAAAGGAACCTGGCATTCTTCGCCCTTTGGATCGCGGTGGGCGTTGCGCTCCTGTTCGTTGCCCATGCCGTCCTTACCGAGCAAGGCATCCGCAGCGCTTCCCAGGTAGCGCAGGGCACCGTTGCGTTTGCCCGTGACAGCGTTCAGCGCAACGAGGTGAACATCTACAGCTCGCAAACCAGGAGCATAACGGCCGTTTGGGAAAAGCTCGAAGAGCTGGACAGCCGTTTCGATTTCGTGGGCGATGCCGATTCGGCGCAGTTGCAGGAGTACCTGGACAAGATGAACCTGCGAACCGTGTTCCTGTTGGACTCCAACGGCGCTATCGTGCGCACGGTGGGCGATGCCGCCGTGGCTGAATCCCTGGCCGCTACGATTGCGGAAGGCGATAGCCTGGCCGACCTGGTGCAGTATCCCTCCAAAAGCTATTTGGCGCGCACGGATTCGGGCAGCGAAACCTACGACTACGCCGCATGCGCCACCCAGCATCTTGCCGGCGGCGTGTTGGTGGGGGCAAGCCACGTTGAGAAGGGCGACCTGAGCGGCAGCCAATCGCTGTTCAACGCCATGTTCGACAACTACGTCCTTGGCATGGACGGCTCGGTTGCCGTTGTCGATGCCGAATCTGTGCTGGCATCGAACGTTTCCTCGCTGCTGGGCGAAAGCGCCGAATCGTTTGCCTCTGCGTTTTCCTTGGGCAGCAATAGCGATCAGGGGATTTCACGGGGAACGTTCGATGGTGAGGATTGCTATGGCCTGAAAACCACTTCGAACGGTTACAACGTGTACGTGTGGTTCCCCGCCAAGTCGGTTATGGCCCAGCGCGACATGATGCTTGCCGGCGGCTTCGGCCTGTATTTGGTTTTGGCGCTGGTGGTGTTCGTGGTGCGCACCAATGCCCAGAACGCCAGGCTCCGTCGTGAAAACGAGTACACCGAAAGCCTGGAGCGCGCCAATATGGCGAAGACCGATTTCCTGCGGCGCATGAGCCATGATGTCCGAACCCCCATCAACGGCATCCGCGGCATGCTGGCCATCGGCGACCATTATGCCGACGATATGCAGAAGCAGGCAGAATGCCGCAGCAAGATGTGGGAAGCCTCCAGCTTCCTGCTGGAATTGGTGAACAGCGCGCTCGACATGAACAAGCTCGAAAGCGGCCAGATGCATTTCGAGGTAAAGCCGTTCGACCTTCGCAAGACCATTCAGTCGGTGGTGGACGTGCTGCAGGTCCAGGCCGACAACGTGGGTATTTCGCTGACTAGCACGGTAGAGGTCGAGCACACCTATGTGCTGGGTAGCTCGCTGCACGTGAAGCAGGTGCTTCAGAACCTGGGCAGCAATGCCATCAAGTACAACCGCGTGGGTGGTTCGGTCTGCTTGGACTGCCAGGAGCTTTCTGCCGAAAACGGCCGCGTGAAGGTGCGCTTCGTATGCCAGGACACCGGCATCGGCATGAGCGAGGAATTCCAGGAGCACGCTTTCGAGGCGTTCGCCCAGGAAGACTCCGACTCGCGTGCTGCGCATCGGGGAAGCGGCCTGGGCCTTGCCATCAGCAAGGAGATCGTTGACCAGCTGGGTGGCAGCATTCAGCTGGAAAGCACCAAGGGCCAGGGCACCACGTTCACCATCGAGCTCGAATTCGCGATAGACCCCAGCTCTGGCGCTGGGGGTGAATCGGCTTCGGCATCCGTCGTCTCCTTGAAGGGCAAGCGGGCCCTGCTGGCCGAAGACAACCAGCTCAATGCCGAGATCGCCACGTTCATGCTGCATCAGGAGGGCATCGAGGTAGACGCTGTTTCCAACGGCAGGGAAGCGCTGGAACGCTTCAAGCGCATGCCGAACGGACATTATGACCTCATCTTGATGGACGAGATGATGCCCGAGCTCAGCGGCACCGAGGCTGCACGGGCCATACGCCTGCTGGAGAGGCCCGATGCCAAAACGGTTCCCATTATCGCCGTCACCGCAAACGCATTCTCCGATGATCAGCAGCTTAGCGCTGCCGCCGGCATGACGGCGCATGTGTCCAAGCCGCTCGATGCCCAGCATTTGCTTGAGGTCCTTCGAAGGAGCCTTTCTTAGCGGTTCGCATTCTGTTTCACGTTGGGAGTGATCGTATGTACGAAGACCAGATTGCCAGCATAATCTCATTGAAGAAACTCTCCAGCTACGAGGGGCCGTACAACCTGTACGCGGTGGACATTGACTACGACTACGACTTGGACAAGCTTGCCGGCGAGCCGTGCCGCACCGACCAGGGCTACCTTGATGCTGCGGTGGCGCAGGTGCTTCCCGGTATCCCTGTGAAGGTGACGGCGCCCACGTTCGCCTGCAGTGCGTTTCGTGCGTTGGGGCCGGACGGCGTTCTGATGGGGCGCAACTACGACTTCAAGGACGATACCTCGGCGCTGCTGGTGCGCGCCAACCTTAAGGATGGCTATGCGTCCATTGCCTTCTCGGCATTGAACAACCTGCGTGCGAACGTGGCCGACGAGGGCTTGAAAAGCCGCGCCGCTGCCATCGTGGCCCCGTTTGCCTGCTTGGACGGCGTGAACGAGAAGGGCGTATCCATCGCCGTGCTCACGTTGGACAGCGAACCGGTGGACCATCGCACCGATAAGCCCGCCATCAGCACTTCCTTGGCAATCCGCTTGGTGCTCGATCGCGCTGCCACAACGGAAGAAGCTGTTGAGCTGCTCTCACGCTATGACATGCACGCCTCCGCCGGGCGCGACTACCACTTCTTCATCAACGATGCCTCGGGCGATAGCCGCGTGGTGGAGTACGACCCCCGAAATGCTGACCGCCGCTTGGTTGCCACCCCGGCGCGGGAGATAACCAACTATTACGCCCTGTATGCCGATGAGGTTCAGCCCAACCAGCGCAACGGCATCCTGGGCCACGGCAAGGAACGAGCGCTGGCCATCGCCAAGGTGCTGGATGCGCACGAAGGTGCGCAGGGTGTGGATGTTGCCTGGGAGGCGCTGAAGGCTTCGTCGCAGGATCCCAACCCTGAAGACATCACCAGCAACACGCAGTGGTCAATCGTGTACAGCAACACGGACTGCTCTGCCAAGTTCACGCTGCGCCGCCATTGGGGCGACGTGTTCGAGTTCGGCGTGTAGCGAAGTTCCTACGGCAACTGCGAAGGCTTTTGCGCGATAGCCGCTACGTCAACATCCGCGCGGCCATCCGCAAAGCCTGTTGGAACAGCGAACGTGTGTTCGATGGTTTTGCGGTGAGCATGGCAGGGGCGGCTGGGCGTTGTGGTAAAGTCCTAAAACCGAGAAACACCCTTTTCCCCTTGCTATCTGCCGTTGTGTAACTGCGGCATAAACTGCAGAAGCGGGCAGGGCAAGCCGCATCCCTGTTGGCGGCAACCATAGAGCACAACAACTGAAAGAACGAGCATGGCAAAGAACAACGCCGATTATGGCAACGACAGCATCCGTCAGCTGAAGGACGAAGAGCGCGTACGCCTTCGCCCTGCGGTTATCTTCGGCTCCGACGGGTTGGATGGCTGTGCCCATGCCGCGTTCGAGATCCTGTCCAACGCGGTGGAC
>CAVDDI010000110.1:0-5701 GCA_963607675.1 bacterium
TGGTAGCCCTGCGTGGCCAGCAGGCTTTCCAGGTACATAAGGTTGGTGGTAAGGCCGTATACGCGGGTTTCCGCAAGCACGCGAGCCATGGCCGCAACGGCTTCCTCGCGCGTTCCAGCATGCACGATGATCTTTGCCAGCATGGGGTCGAACAGGCTGGTTACCTCGATCCCCTTGGCAATCCAGGTTTCTATGCGGGCGCCTTCGCCGAACCGCACGGCGTCGATCTTGCCGGTGGCGGGCAGGAAGTTGTTGCCGCAGTCTTCCGCGTACAGGCGCACTTCGATGGCGTGGCCCTGCTGGGCATGTGCCTGGGCGAAGTCCACCTTCTCGCCGGCAGCTTCGCGTATCATCCATTCAACCAGGTCGACGCCACAGCATTCCTCGGTGATGCCGTGCTCCACCTGCAGGCGGGTGTTCACTTCCAGGAAGTAGAACTCATCGCGTTCCTCGTCGTAGAGGAACTCCACGGTGCCGGCGTTGTTGTAGCCGATGGAAAGGGCCAGCTTACGTGCGCTTTCCAACATCGCTTTGCGCGTTTCTTGGGGAAGGTTGGGGGCGGGGCATTCCTCCACCACCTTCTGGTTTCGGCGCTGAACGGAGCAGTCACGCTCGCCCAGGGCAACAACCTGGCCGTTTGCGCCGAAGATCTGCACCTCCACATGGCGCCCGCGTTCCACGAAGCGTTCCAGGAACACGCCTCCATTGCCGAAGTTGGCCTGGGCAAGGTGGCGAGCGCTCTCGAAGGCTTCCTCTAGCTCGCCCGCGTTACGGCAGATGCGGATGCCGATGCCGCCACCGCCCGCCGTGCTCTTCAGCATGAGCGGGAACCCAATAGCCTCGGCGGCGGCGCAGGCCTCTTCCAGGGTCTCAAGAAGGTCGCTGCCGGGAGCCAGGGGAACGCCAGCCTTTTTGGCCAGGTCTCGCGCAACGTGCTTCAGGCCGAAGCGCTCTATCTGCTCGGGGGAGGGGCCGATGAAGGCGATGCCATCTTGGGCGCAGCGGCGGGCGAAATCCGCGTTCTCGCTCAGGAAGCCATAGCCGGGAAAGATTGCCTGGGCGCCGGTTTCCTTGGCTGCGGCCAGGACCTTTTCCTGGTCCAGGTAGGTAACCGCAGCGGGGCCTTCGCCCAGGAACACCGCCTCATCGGCGCCCGAGACGTGCAGGCTGTCCTTATCGGCTGCGGCGTATACCGCCACGCTCTTCAGGCCCATCTTCGCGATGGTGCGCTCGGCGCGCACGGCGATGGCGCCGCGGTTGGCTATGAGGATCTTGGTGAACATGGCGCCTACTCCGCATCCCAGATGATCATGCGGACCGGGGTGGGGTTGTAGGCGTTGCAGGGGTTGTTCAGCTGCGGGCAGTTGCTTACCAGCACCTCAACGTTGGCCAGCGCCTTCATCTCCACGTACTTGCCCGGTGCGCTCACGCCGTCGTCGAACTTGTAGTAGCCGTCTTCGGTGATGGGCACGTTCATGAAGAAGTTGATGTTGGGCGCCAGGTCGCGCTTCAGGAAGCGATCTTCCTCATCTTGGGACATCTCCAGCATGAAGCTGTCGCGGCAGTTGTGCATGTACTCCTTCTCGCGGGCGTAGCGCACGGTGTTGCTCTGGGAAGAGCAGCAGCCGCCCAAGGTGTCGTGGCGCCCGGTGAGGTCGGCGGTGATCTCCAGCAGGGGCTTGTAGCTCTCGCTGCGCAGGATGGTGCCGGTGGTGAGGTAGATGTTCTGCTGCCCAACGATGGTGGCAACGGCAGAGTAGTGGTCGGCCGGGTCTTCAAGGTTGAAGAAGGTGGTGTCCACGGCCTGGTTGCCGCAGACATCCAGGATGCGCAGGGTTTGCCCCGGCTTCAACTCGTGCGACCAGGCACGGCCGGCTTCCACCGTCTCGTCGTAGATTGCGTTTGCGGGGTCCAGCTCGCTGGCCTTTTCGATGAATCCAAACATGGTGTCTCCTTGGTTAGTGCTCTCTTACTTGCCCAGCAGGTTGTGGTAATCCCAGGTGTTCTGGAACGCGCGGAAGTTCTCGGTGCGGAACTGCACGCATTCGTCGTTGAGGTCTACCGGCGGGGCATCGTAGACGGTTACCTCAACGGGGACGGAAGGATAGGTGGGGGAAGGGTCAAGCGGGTTGGGGGTGTTGGAGAGGATAACCACGCTGTCCATCTCGGTGCGCAAGGTTACCGTGCTGCCCTCTTGGCACCAGTCCTCGGCGAAGTGCAGGCCGCCGTCTTCGGTGACGTATACCTTGGTGAAGAGGTTCACGCAGGGCACCAGATCGCGCATGCTCAGGCCGTTGCGCACCAGCTCCATGGCGAAGTTGTCCATGCCGTTGCGGTGCCATTCGTTGTGCTGCTCCTGGTAGGTGCTGGCACCGTACTTTTCCTCGGTCATCTGACGGGTGGTAAGGCCGGTGATGCTGTCGTGCCAGCCAAGGCTGTCTTCCACGATGCTTGCCAGCACGCGGCCGTTGTCGCTCATCAGCACGTTGCCGCGCGTGAGGTGCTGGGTGTACTGGGCCTTCAGGGTGTCGGGCATGTTGTAACGCTCGGTTTTGTCGTACAGGTTGTACATGAGCAGGGCCACGTTTGCGCCTTTGCCCAGGGCCTTGAAGTGAACGTACTTGCCGGTGCCGATGGCTCCAGACCATTTCTCGCCGGGCTTCAGGACTTTCTTCCAGATGCACTGCATGGTTTTCTCCTAACTGTTGGTTTCCTGCGTGGATAGGGCGACCGGTGCGCGATCATCGGCACGGCCGAGTGGTGGTTCGGTTGGGGATTATGCGTTCTTGGCCCATACGATGGGGGCGTGCAGGTCGGCTTCGGCCTTGGCTATCTGCTCTTCAACCGGGAAGCCTGCTTCCTTGGCCTCCTTGTAGAAGCTCAAGGTGTCTTCGCGCTGTTCGGTGACGGCGCGGATGTAGAGGATCTCGCTTTCCACGGTGCGTTCCTCGTGGAGCTCGGCAAGCTCTGCCTTCTCGGCCTCCTCATCGGCTGCGGTGCGCGGGCAGAATGCCGCTACGGCGAAGTAGGTGATAAGCGAAGCTCCGAAGCAGATGAAGGTGTTCCAGCCGTCGATGTCGGCGGTGAGCCAAGGGTTTTCGAAGTACAGCAGCGTGTTCTCTGCGCCGTAGATGGTGGGGGTCAGCACGAAGAATGCGATGCGGAGCACCAGGCCAACCGAGCACGAGGCGAACACCGCTGCCTTGCTGCTGCGCTTCCAGAACAGCCCGCCGAACAATGCGGGGATAAGGCAGCACAGCATAAGGTCGAACGCCAGGGTAAGCAGGATGCCGGTTGCGGAAAGGCGGGCGGCAATGAGGATGCCTGCCAGCGCCAGCGGGATCATGCACAGGCGAACCCAAAGCAGCTGAGGGTCTTTGCGGTTGACGTTCACGTTGCGGCGGAAGCCGCCGATGTTGCGGACGATCATCTCGGAAACGCTGAGGATGGCACCCGATGCGGTGGAGAAGGAGGCTGCCACCAGGCCGGAAAGGACGATGACGGCGATGAAGGAAGGCGCGTAGTTGTCCAGGAACTCATAGAGGACCGAGGTTTCCTCGCCGGTTATCCCTAAGGTGTTCGCGCAGGTGCCGGCGATAAGGCCGTATACGATGCCGACGGCCATCACCAGGAAGGCGCTTATGTAGCAGGCGTTGCGTGCGGTCTTGGGGCTCTTGGCGCTGTAGATGCGCTGCTGGAAGTCCAGGGCAACGATGTCGCCTATGCCGAGGGATATGATGGTTGCCCAGTTGATGGCAGCTCCCTGGGATGCATCGGTGAGCTGGCCCAGGTCGAAGATGCCCATTCCCTCAGGCGCGGTGAAGCCCCAGTTGGTGAATACGAATACGCCGATGACGACGGTTGCTACCAGGGTGATCACCATCTGGATGGCGGCAGTGTATGCGTCGGAGAGCAGGCCGCCGCACAGCGTGTACAGCAGCACCAGGCCAGCCATGACGAACAGGCCCGCAAGGTAGGGGATGCCCAAGAAGTACTCGAACAGGAGGCCGATGGCAACCAGGTTGCCTGCCAGCAGGATAACGTAGGCCAAGATCATCACGCATGCGGCAAGGATCTCGAACCTATGCCCGTATTTGATGCGGAAGAAATCGCCCAGTGAGAACAGCCCCATCTCGTTCATGGGCTTTGCCACGAAGATGCCCGAGAGCAGAAGGGCGATGCCCAGGCCGATGGCCAGAAGCGCGCCTGCCCAGAAGCCTGAGGCAACGCCCAGGTCCATGTTGCCTACCGTGGCATTCGAGTCGACGGCGGCAACCATAAGCGCAGGCGCTACCAGGTAGATGGGCATGTTGCGGCCTGCAACCAGGAAGTTCTGCGAGTCGCCTTCCACCTTGCGGCCAACCAGCATGCCCACCACGATCACTAGGAGCACGGTGGCTCCCACACCTATTATCAGCAGTGAATTCATCGGTCCTCCAATACAATTTCGATAACGTATCGAATTCTAGGAAGGCCGTGTTAACCATATGTTTCGGCGCAGTTGCCCGTTCATTAACATTTCGATAGAGTATCGAATTATATGGAATCCTATAACTGCAGATAGGAGAAGGGATGCCTAAGAAAGATGCAGTTCAGAAGGGCGCACCAGGCAGGCCGCGCCGCAATGGCTCGAAGAGCAAGAACCAGCGCGCCGAGATACTTGATGCTGCCGTGCGCCTGTTCAAGAGGAACGGATTCGCCGAAACCAGCATGAGCGCCATAGCCCGCGAATCGGGCCTAGGGCAAAGCTCCCTGTACTACTGGTTCAAGAGCAAGGAAGACATCCTGAAAGAGCTGTTGGCCACGAACCGCAATCCGCTCAACGCGGCGAAAGAGGCCGAGGCTGCGGGCGAAGGCGTTGCAGGGCAGCTACGCGCATTGCTGTACCAAGATACGTTGGCGTTGTGCCAGCTGCCGTTCGATTACCGGTTGCTGGAAACTGTGGCCCGCAGGGGTGGCGAGGAGTTCGCCGAGCTGTTCGACGACTACCGGGCCTTGGTGGCCAAGGTTGAAGAGTTTATCCGCCGGGGTGTGGATGAGGGCGTGTTCGAATGCCCCGACCCGGCAGCGTATGCCGTTACCATCGTTGCTGCCGACGAAGGGGTTCAGCATCGCTTCCATAACCAGGCATGGATGCCGAACCAGGTAAAGCTGGGGGCAAGCGTGGAAGCCCTTGCCGCTGCCACGGCAGACCTTTCGGTGCGAGGTCTGCTGAAGTAAGATCTGCGAGATCGGTGCGGCTCTAGCCAGTTACCCTACATTTCTTTAAAACTATCGCGATGTAGGGTAGCAGGGCAGAAGGCTGCTTGACCAATGGTGCGGCCTTGATGGCTATCAGTAATAGGCAAGCAGTCGCGTCCACACGCCGGTGCCGCCCTGCACATTGGCGAAGGTGCCTATCACGTAGCAGCGATCGGCTTCGACCTGATCGAGGTTGCACAGGTTCTCTACCACTTCAACGCCGCCGCCAAGAAGTATCTTGTGGCAGGTTGGCTCGGAGGTATCGGGGGAGATGGCTTCGCATCCCACGAAGCGCGCACCTTTCTGTACCAGGTATTCTGCGGTTTCAGCAGTTAGGTGAGGGTAGCTGCTTATATAGCCCTGCGGGTCGCTTTCCCAGAGCTTGTCTTGGTTGGTGTCGAACATCACGGCTTCTCCTTGTTGGATCTCGCCGTGCTCTGCCTCCCAGTCTTTCACGTCT
>CAVDDI010000111.1:0-5624 GCA_963607675.1 bacterium
GTTTCCTTGTCTGTAAAACCTAACAATAGTGCACTTAGATAATCTGCCAAAAGGTTACAGAATGGTACCCAATTAGCACTCTTCCTATGAGAGTGCTAAAAAGCGACTACTATAGCAATTGCCAAAAGAAACGGAAGCCGCACAGAGGGGTTTCAAGAAGCCAACACCCCCCGCTGGCGGCAGGAAAGAAGATGATGATCATGTTGGCACGCAGGAACTTCTTCAACGATTTCATGAGCGATCCGTTCGACTTCGGCTTCTTCGGAACCGAGCCCGCACCAAAGGCCAATGCTTCCCTGATGAAGACCGACGTCAAAGAAACCGACAAGGCCTACGAGCTTGATATCGACTTGCCGGGCTTCGCAAAGGAAGATGTACAGATCGAGCTCAACGAGGGATACCTCACCATCAATGCCCACACCAAGGAAGAGAAAGAGGACAAGGACGAAAACGGCACGTTCCTGCGCAAGGAGCGCTTCGTTGGGTCCTGCCGCCGCAGCTTCTACGTAGGCGATGATGTTTCAGAGGACGATATTTCCGCCAAGTTCGAGAACGGCATCTTGAGCATCAACGTCCCCAAGAAGGAATTGCCCAAGCCCGAAGACCGCAAGCGCCTTATCGCAATCGACTAATTGCCGCAAACCACGGCGGTCGCGCAAGCGCGTAATCGTTATCCATCCAGTGCCCTGGCCAAATGCCGGGGCACTTCTGTTTTCCCTGGAGCCCATAACCCCAAGCTTGCCAGCGATGCCGCACCCAGGGCGGCGCACCCGCCTCTTCGAACGAGCCTCGTGAAACAAAAAAAATCACCGTCCGAAACGAACGGTGATTTGGTGCTTCAAGTGGTGCGCCGTGAGGGATTCGAACCCCCGACGTACTGATTCGTAGTCAGTCCCTCTATCCAGCTGAGGTAACGGCGCGTTTTCAGCAGGGATTAGTATCCTCGCTTTCCCACGCTGCGTCAACACTTTTCTTCGAATATGAAGGGAATGTGTTGCCATGCCCAGCGCCCAGAAAACGCAAACCTCCTTCAGCGAGCCTGCCTCGCCACGCCCTTCCGCCAACCCCGTTTTTTACTTTCTTTTCACTTCGCCGGCGCGCACAAAAAGCGGCCATCCCTTACAATCAGATGTGCTTTGAGCCCAAGGCTTTCGTTGTTGCGCCCAAAGCCCGCACCGCCGCACCGGCCGGTGCCTACCTGGCCAATTAGGAAAGGACGTTACTTGAAGGTTCGAAAATCGAAACCTCACAGTAATTAGCCTTCGACCCCGCATTCGCACTTGCGCATCATGTGGCGGTCGAGGGACGACTGCGACATGAACGTACTGCGCCTACCGGCGCTTGTCTTGCGCTGAGCACACGGTGCCCGCAAAACAAGGCTGACAGCGCGCAGTTCACCAAGGGGGAATTGCATGCTCTACCTATCTCAGATGCTCGGCGAGCCCGTCATCGACGCCAACGGCGAGAAGATCGGCTCCATTTCCGACCTCGCCATCCAAACCGGCGAGGTGTTCCCGCGCATCACCAGCCTGGCCTTCCGCGGCCCGGGCAAAACACCTTTCATGATCTCGTGGCGCAAGTACGTCGACAGCTTCAGCGAAGAAGACGGCATCCGCCTGAAGGTGGACCGCACCGCCATCCGCTTCAGCTACCTGCAGCCCGCCGAGGTCCTTTTGGCACGCGACCTGCTTGACCGCCAGATCGTGGACACGCAGGGCATGAAGGTCGTGCGCGTAAACGACTTGAAGCTCTCCGAGTCGGGCACGCAGCTTCGCCTGCTGGGCGCAGAAGTGGGCATGCGCGGCATCCTGCGCGGCCTGGCCCCTTGGGTGGAAAAGGCGGCGTGCGGCATTGCCAAGGCCTTCGGCAAGAGCATCGACGAGCGCCTTATCGCCTGGAACTACATGGAACTGCTTGACCGCGACCTCTCCAAGGTGCAGCTCTCCGTTTCCCATACCCGCCTGGAGGAACTGCACCCCGCTGATGTGGCCGACATCTTGGAGCAGCTCGACCCGAAGCAGCGCGCCAACGTGTTCCAGCATTTGGACGACGCGCAGGCAGGCGATGCCATCTCCGAGATGGAAGACGAGTTCCAGGCAGACATCATCGACGGTCTGGACGAGAACCGCGCTTCCCGCCTTCTGCAGGACATGGACCCAGACGACGCTGCCGACATCGTGGGCGATCTTCCCTACGAAAAGGCCGAAACCCTGTTGCGCCTGATGGGCGTGGAAGACGCTGCAGAGATCCGCAAGCTCTTGGGCTACAAGGAAGATACCGCCGGCGGCCTGATGACCACCCAATACGTGGCCATGCACACCACCGACACCGTGCAGGAAACCACCGAGGTGCTGCGTGGGCTGGACGAAGACCACCCCACCGTCAACTACGTGTACGTGCTGGACGAATACGACAAGCTGGTAGGCGTGCTCTCGCTGCGCACCCTGGTGCTGGCGAAGGACGACACCCCGCTTTCCGACATCATGTTCGACGAGCTGATCACCTCGCTGCCCGAGGAATCGGAAGACGAGGTTGCCGCCGACATATCCAAGTACGACCTTATGGCCATGCCCGTTGTGAACGAGCAGGGCCTGCTCCTGGGCATCGTCACCGTAGACGACGCCATGGAGGTTATCGAGGACAACGTGGAAGAGAACCGCACGCGCTGGGCTTGGGGGCAGTTCGCCATCATGCTGGCCGTGTTCATCATCCTGCTCATCCCCTACACGTTCGCAATCCTGCACTTCTTCGGCAATAACTAGGATCGAGGCTTCCCTATGACGTTAAAGGACAGCAACCTGCAGGCCGCAGCCGCAGGCACCGCTTCCTCCACGGACTTGGCCAACAAACCCGACGATCAGAACGAAGACGGGAAGAAGCAGCGCTCGAAAGCGTTCCTGGTGCTGGCGGCCATGGGGCCGGGCATTGTAACCGCCATGGCGGGCAACGACGCCGGCGGCATTTCCACCTATTCAACCGTAGGCGCTAAGTTCGGCTACATGACGCTGTGGATCATCCCCGTCATGTGCATCCTGCTTATCGTGGTGCAGACCACCGCAACGCGCATGGGCGCTGTTACCGGCAAGGGCTTTTCCGCCCTTATCCGCGAAAGCTTCGGCATCCGCCTTACCGCACTTGCCATGTTGGCGCTGCTCATCGGCAACGTGGCCACCACCTTCTCGGAGTTCGCCGGCGTGGCATCGGGCATGGAGATGTTCGGGGTGCCGCGCTGGATATCGGTTCCCGTGGCGGCTGCAGCCGTTTGGGGGCTCATCATCGGCGGGAGCTACAAGCGCGTGCAGAACATCTTCTTGGCGCTTTCCTGCGTGTTCGCCACCTACATCGTGGCCGCCATCCTGGCACAGCCGAACTGGGACGAAACCCTGCTGGCAACGGTAACGCCAGCGGCCAGCACCGACGTGAGCTTCCTTTCGCTTACGGTGGCCATGGTGGGCACCACCATCGCGCCGTGGATGATGTTCTTCGCCCAAAGCAACGTAGTGGAAAAAGGCGTGCGCGTGCGCGACATGCCCTACCAGCGCATCGACGCCGTAACAGGCGCTGTGGTGGGCTGCATCGTTGCCTGGTTCATCATCGTTACCACCGGCACCGTGCTGTTCCCCCAGGGCATAGAGGTGGAGAGCGCCGAAGCCGCTGCCGCCGCGTTGGAGCCTTTCGCCGGCGAGTACGCAAAAGCGCTGTTCGCCATCGGCCTGGTGGCAGCCAGCCTGCTTGCGGCATGCGTGCTGCCGCTTACCACTTCCTTCGTTATCTGCGAGGCCTTCGGCTGGGAGGCCGGCGTTTCGTTCACTTGGAAGGAAGCGCCGCTGTTCAAGGGCATCTTCACCTTCGTTATCGTGGTTTCCGCCGTGGTTATCCTCATCCCGGGGCTCGACCTGATGGGCATCATGCTTACCGCTCAGTTCGTCAACGGCGTTATCCTGCCGGTGCTGCTGGTGTTCATGGCCATCATCGCCTGCGACAAGCACGTTATGGGCAAGTACGTTTCGGGCAAGGTATCGCGCGTGCTGCTGTACCTCACCATCGTGGTGGTGGGCATCCTTTCCGCCATCTGCCTGGTTATGCAGGTGCTGGGCATCGGCTAGCACGGACAATCGCCTGCGGGCCAGCCGGCCCCGCCCCGAACACCCAACCGCCCCGGCACGCAGAAGCGGCCCAAGAGGAGATTGAACCCTCCTCTTGGGCCGCGATTACGTCAGGGCTTGCAGGCCAGGCTGCCGGCTAACCGTTGGCAAGCTGGCAGTGCTTCGCCACCGCTTTTTCCAGACGGGCGCAGGCCTCCTCGATGATGGGCCTAGGGCTTGCCAGGTTCAAACGAACGAAGCCGGAGCCCTCTTCACCGAACATAGGGCCCAGGTCAAGCCAAAGCTTCGCGTCCTCTTCCACCAACTTCTTGATACCCGCATCGTCCAAACCAAGCCCACGGCAATCCAGCCAGGGCAGATAGGTGCTTTCCAACGGAACAAGGCGCACGCCAGGCATCCGCTCGACCGCAGCCTCGAGCACGCGGTAGTTCCCGTCGAGCACCTCCTTCAACTGCTCAAGCCATTCCTCGCCCTGCTCGTAGCATGCTTGGGCGGCAACAACGCCGAACACGCTGGGCTCGTCGTAGCCGGTGCGGTTGCAGGCACGCTTGAATGCGGCACGCAGATCGGGGTTCGGGATGAAGATGTTCGAAAGCTGCAGCCCTGCCAGGTTGAAGGTCTTGCTGGGGGCCGTGCAGATAACGGCGTTCTGGGCGTACCTTTCCCCAAGCGAGGCATAAGGCACATGGGTGTGGCCCACACGAGCGAAATCGGCGTGGATCTCGTCGGAGACCACCAGCACATTGTGGCGCAGGCAGATATCGCCGATCTTCCTGAGCTCGTCTTCCGTCCATGCGCGGCCAACAGGGTTGTGGGGGTTGCACAGGATGAAGAGCTTTGCCCCGGTTTTCTGGAGCTGGCGCTCGAACCCCTCGTAATCCATGGTGTAGCGCCCATCTTCGTAGCGCAGCGGGCTGGTTGCCATCTTCCGTCCGTTGTCTTGGATCATCAGGCGGAACGGGTAGTACACCGGGGGCTGGATTATCACCTGATCGCCCGGCTGGGTGAAGGCATTCACCGCTGTTGCAAGCGCGAATACCACGCCCGGGGTGAGCACGAACCATGCGCGTTCGGGGCGCCAGCCATGGCGGCGCTCGAACCAGCCCTGCACGGCCCCATAATACGCATCGGTAGCCATCGTGTAGCCGTACACGCCCTGCTGCACTCGTTGGGCAAGCGCCTCGATCGCGGCGGGTGCGGTTTTGAAGTCCATATCGGCCACCCATAGCGGCAGGTCATCGGCCGCGTGGTTTCGCTTGGGCCAAGCGTCCCATTTCAAGCATCCGCTGTTGCGGCGGTCGATGATGGTCTCGAAATCGTATTTCGTCATCTCTGCATCCTTTTTCAGTGCATTTCGGCTAGCACCGAAATGATAACCCCATCAGGCAAGGGCCTGTTCCAAATCGGACAACAGGTCTTCCACATCCTCTATGCCAACCGAAAGGCGAAGCAGGTGTTCATCGATGCCCAGCTCGTCCAACATGGGCTTCGGCATGGAGCCGTGGGTTTGAACCAACG
>CAVDDI010000112.1:0-5546 GCA_963607675.1 bacterium
GAGCAGGCGAACATCACCTTCTTCAAGAATGCGCGGAAGAACTACATGCTCTCCACCCTTTCCAGCCGCATTGAGAGCGCGCTTGATGAAACGGTGAAGCAGAAGATCACCGAGCAGTACACGAAGGCCTACCTTGACGGCCTGGTTTCCGCAAAGGACGGCTTTGCCGATGCAGCCGATGGGTCGCAAGAGCTCAACGATGGCATAGACGAAGCCGCAGACGGCAGCAATACCATCACCGAGAACCTGGGCACGCTGAAGGCCGGCTCGGAAACCCTGGGCGAAGGCCTGGGGCAGCTGGAATCAGGGCTTTCCCAGATGAACAGCTCTGGCAGCGAGCTGGTATCCGGATCGGCCAGCGTGAAGGAGGGCATCGCCCAGTTGGCCGAAGGGTCCAGCACGTTCCAGAGCACTGTGGAAGGCAAAGCGGCAAGCATCGCCTCAGCCTACGGCGGCGACCCGGCAGATGCCATCCCTTCCCTGAAGCAAAGCTATGCGGCAGCGCTGAAGGACTACACCACCCAGGTGGTGATAGCCACCAAGCAGGGGCAGGACCCTTCGCAGGTAAGCACCGCCGAGGTTTCTGCCGCAGCCGAGAAGCTGGCAACGGCAAGCTCGCAGGCGGGTGCCTACCAGGCTCTTGCCTCCGTTGGCGAAAGCTACTCCCAGATAGATGCCGGCATCGATTCGCTGAACAGCCAGTACGCAGCCCTCGATTCGGGCATCAGCACATACACCCAAGCCACCGGCCAGCTTGCCTCGGGCGCACAGAGCGCCAAGGAAGGATCTGCCAGCCTGACGGAAGGCGCGGCTCAGCTGCAGGAAGGCTCGCAGACGCTCACCGATGGCCTGCAAAGCGCAAGCGAAGGCAACGGCGAGCTTACCGATGCGCTTGCCGACGGATCACAGACCATCGAAGACTCCCTAACCGACACCACCGACAACCTGGCAAGCTACACTGCCAACCCCACTGAGATGCAGGACGACACCTACGGCGACCTGGACAAGTTCGGCTACGGCTTCGCCCCGCTGTTCCTTACCCTGTGCCTTTGGTTGGGCTCGCTGATGATCTTCTTCATCTTCAGCACGTTTCCCTCCAACCGCGAGCTTGCCGAAAAGCGCTTCAGCGCCGTCATAGGACGCTGGCCGCTGTACCTGGTGCTCACTGTGCTTGAGGCAGCCACCGCTTTCATCGGCGCCCGAGCCCTGGGCCTGCCCACCACCGACCTAGGCATGATGGCCCTTCTGTTCCTGGTTATCGGCGTTTCGTTCATGCTGATCATGCAGCTGTTCAACCTGTTCGACATCCCCGGCAAGGCATTGTGCGTGTTGCTGGTTATCGTGCAGCTGGTGTTCTGCTCGGGCACCATGCCGGCGCAGCTGGGCAGCGATGTGGCCGTTGCCGTAGGGCCGTACCTGCCGTTCTACTACGCCATCGACGGCATACGCGAGGTGATGAGCGGCGGGAACATGGCGGTCGTGGTGAGCGACATACAGGTTCTGCTCTTGTTTGCCGTAGGCGCTGTGGTGCTTTCGCTTCTGGCCTACCCCGCTGCCGTGAAGATGCAGGTGCGCAACGACCGCGCCGCACTGCAGGAAATGCTGGCAACCGCGCCTGAGCTGGAAGCCCAGGCGTAAGGTTACCGCAGCAAAACCGATTAACGGCGTTGCCGCCCAGCTGCACTAAACTGTGGCAAAAGCCCTCCCGTTCGGCATGATGCCGCATGGGAGGGCAAACGCATACGCCCGGCCCCTTGGGTCGAAGCCGAAGAGGAAACGGGCGCAAGCATAGGAATCAAACGAGAGGAGAACATGAGCAGCTACCTTACCAAACGCGCTTTGGAAAGCTCCCTCAAGCGCCTCCTCACCGAAAAGCCCCTGGCAAAGATCACCATCGCCGACATCACCGAAGATTGCCAGATAAGCAGGATGACCTTCTACTATCACTTCAAGGACATCTACGATTTGGTTGAATGGTCGCTCGAAGAAGATGCTGCCGCCGTTTTGAACGGCGCTCAAACGGTAGAGAACTGGGAAGAGGGCTATCTGGCCGTGCTGAACGAGTTGGAACAGAACAAGCCGTTCATCACCGCCATATACCGGGAGATGAGCCGCGAGCGCCTGGAGCGTTTCCTCCTTCCCGCAACGCGCAAGCTGGTTCTCGATGTCATGCAGGCTCAGCCCAACTGCGCGAACGTCCCAGAGAAGAAGCGCGCGTTCATCGCCGATTTCTACGCCCACGCCCTTGCCGGGGTGACGCTGGAATGGATAGGAAGCGGCCTTTCTGCCGAACCGCAGAGACTGGTAAACAACGTTTCCCTGCTTCTTGAGGGCACGATGGACACAGCCATCGAGCGCTTCGCCCGCTGAGCCACTGCCTACTGCCGCACCCGGCCACAACCCAAGCCGACACACCACGCTATAACACGAATTGCTGCACGTCCAAAACGTTGCCAGCCCCACTCCCCCGCCGCCGCACCATCGCAAAGCCCCGTCGCTGAGCCTTACAACCAACCACGTTTGATAAGGAACTTATCAAAGACGGAAGGCTGCTCATGGCACACGCCGCCGTCCCCGCCCACAATGTAGCCAAGGAGAGAAACTCCCGGGCACCTGTTGCAAGCGCATCCTTCTGAGGGGAATCGAAGGAGCGCCACCGCAGCAGGTGCCGCCATACGATGAGAGGGGACCTCATGTATTACTCCAGCGGAAACTATGAAGCATTCGCCCGCCCCAAGAAGCCCGAGGGCATCGAGCACAAAAGCGCCTACATCATAGGCACCGGCTTGGCGGCGCTGAGCACAGCCTGCTACCTGGTGCGCGATGCCCAGATGCCCGGCAGCAACATCCATATCCTTGAGAAAGACCCGGTTGCCGGCGGTGCCTGCGATGGAGCGGACATCCCAGGCACCGGCTACGTGATGCGCGGCGGGCGCGAGATGGACAACCACTTCGAGGTGATGTGGGATCTGCTGCGATCCATCCCGTCCATCGAGGATCCCAGCATAACGGTTCTCGACGAGTACTACTGGCTGAACAAGGAAGACCCGAACTACTCCCTGTGTCGCGCCACCGAGAACCGTGGGCAAGACGCTCACACCGACGGCAAGTTCGGGCTATCCGACAAAGCCGCCATGCAGATAATGAAGCTCTTCTTCACCCCAAACGAAGAGCTGTACAACCGGCCCATCACCGACTTCTTCGACGACGAGGTGCTGAACTCCAACTTCTGGCTGTACTGGCGCACCATGTTCGCCTTCGAGAACTGGCACAGCGCGCTTGAGATGAAGCTCTACATCAAGCGCTACATCCACCATATCGCCGGGCTGCCCGACTTCAGCGCCCTGCGTTTCACCCGCTACAACCAGTACGAGTCGATGATCCTGCCCATGCAGGAGTACCTGAAGAAGGCGGGCGTGCAGTTCCACTTCAACACCAAGGTCGAGGACATCCAGTTCACCATCAGCGACGAGGAAGGCCCCGTGCGCGCGGTGACGGGAACCGGGCAGGATACCATCCAGCGCATCCAGCAGGCGCAGTTCCCGCGCAACCCATACAGCTCCCCCGCGAAGAAGACCGCTTCCCGCATAACCGTTGCCAGCAACGGCGAGCAAACCAACATCGACCTCACCGAAGACGACCTGCTGTTCATCACCAACGGCGGCTGCGTTGAAAGCTCCACCATCGGATCGCAGACGAAGGCAGCAGCCTGGGACCCGCAGATAGAGCCCGGCAACGGGTGGGACCTGTGGCGCCGCATAGCCAAGCAGGACCCGAGCTTCGGCCATCCCGACACCTTCTGCGGGCAGCCGCAGAAGAGCAAGTGGATGAGCGCCACCGTCACCACGCTCGATGGCGAGATACCGCCCTACATCGAGAAGATCTGCAAGCGCGACCCCTTCTCTGGCCATACGGTAACCGGTGGCATCGTAAGCTGCCGTGACTCCAACTGGCTTATGAGCTGGACACTGAACCGCCAGCAGCAGTTCCGCGACCAGCCTTCGAACCAGCTGTGCGTATGGGTGTACAGCCTGTTCCCCGACAACGAGGGCAACTACGTGAAGAAGCCCATGACCAAGTGCACCGGCGAGGAGATATGCCAAGAATGGCTATGGCAGATGGGCGTGCCCGAAGACCAGATCGCCGAGCTTGCCCATAGCCACGCAAGCACCGTCCCGGTGATGATGCCCTATATCACCGCGTTCTTCATGCCCCGAGCTGCCGGCGACAGGCCCGATGTGGTGCCCGACGGAGCCGTGAACTTCGCCTTCCTGGGACAGTTCGCCGAAACGCCGCGCGACACCATCTTCACAACCGAGTACTCCATGCGCACCGGCATGGAGGCGGTGTACACCCTATGCGACGTGGACCGCGGCGTGCCCGAGGTTTGGGGAAGCACCTACGATGTGCGCGACCTGCTTATGAGCAGCGTGAAGCTGCGTGACGGCAAGCCCATAACCGAGATGGACCTGCCCTTCATAGAGAAATCCGCGCTTGGCCTGATGCTGAAGAAGATCGACAACACCGACCTGGGGAAGATCCTGCGGGAGTACAGCGCCGTTCAGTAACGGGCTAGCAGGCAGCAAGCCCGTTAAATCGAAGGACCCTTGGGCGGGAGCAATCCCATCCAAGGGTCCTTTCAGTAGTTCGCCAAGGCATGGCCGGCGATCCTTGGCGAACCGCCACCTACCAGTCGGTGTCGGTTGACTGGTTGTACCGGCGGATATCGATGGAGTTGTTCTGGCTGCCTGCGTAGTTGCTTTCGTTGATGCTCTGGGCGTACCAGTTCGTCTGGTACCAGAGCGCATAGTCGGACATAAGCGGCCCTCTGCCGGTTTCGGTAATGTTCAATTGGCCGAATGCGTAGTACTCGCATCTAACAGCGCTGAAAGAGCTGGACATCCATGGCATAAGCGGTACCTGGGTTTCGACAGCATAGAGCAACTGATTGTCTATGGTTTCGCCCGTCTTAAGGTTGAAGACCGTACCGTAACGCCCAGCAAACATCGTTGCTTTGTCTTTTCCGTAACCGCTTCCGCCCCACTTGGACATACCTCCCTTGCAATCGCTCACCGATAGGACAATGTAATCCTCAGGGTCGGTTAGCTTGTTGCCAAGCTCCACGCTTGAGATAAGGCGGTTGCTGCTGGAGCTGAGTTCCTGCGCATACTGCTGCCTAACCTTATTCCCATTCAGGTACTTGATGTTGTACTCGAATTCAGTGAAGAAATAGTTCCAGTTGCGCGCCGCGTCGGAATAGCGGTCAACCTCATCGGTAGGATTCGCGTCATCAGCCCTGACGGTGGCCCACACCTCAGTCGTGCTGCCATTCTTAGCCCAAAGCGAGGCCTTGCTGTTGCCGATGATCTTCTCTTCCCTTGCCTGCATCGTTGCGGTATCAAGGTTCAGCAGCTGTTTCTTGAACTTCGTGTTCGGTTGCTGCATCTTGAATCCTATTGCCTCCATCTCTTCGGCGATGGTTTCCACCGGACGCGTGTTTCCACTTGAATCAGTGATGGTAGGACGCATGGACATAGGCAGCGCAT
>CAVDDI010000113.1:0-5514 GCA_963607675.1 bacterium
TCGGTAGCTCAACGGCAGAGCATCCGGCTGTTAACCGGAGGGTTGTAGGTTCGAATCCTACCCGGGGAGCCAGAATGATCAAGCCCGCTCAAGCGGGCTTTTTTAATTCCCTTCCCTCTTCGTGCAAGCAGCCCCAGCAGTTCACAGAGGTGATCCCATGCCATCGATCCTGTTCCTTTGCCACGGCAACATCTGCCGCTCGCCCATGGCCGAGTTCGTCATGAAGGATCATTTACGCAATTCGGGCCTCGAGGATTGCGTTGAGGTAGCATCCGCCGCATTGCACCGAGACGAGATAGGCAGCGACACCCATTACGGCACCAAGGGAATTCTGGACCAATACGGCATTCCCTACGAACCCCGTTCCGCACGGCTGGCCACTAAGGCCGATTACGATAACTTCGACTACCTTGTAGGCATGGACCGGTACAACCTGCGCGACATGCGCCGGCTTTACCGCAACGAACCCGAAGGCAAGCTGAGCCTGTTGATGGATTGGGTCGGCGAATCGCGCGACGTGGCCGACCCATGGTACACCGGCGATTTCCAAACCACTTTCAACGATGTGGACGCCGGTTGCATTGCCCTGCTCGAGCACCTGAAGAACTGCCGAAAGAGATAGCAGGATGGACAACGAGTTCCAGAAACGCTGGGAACGCATCCAGCGCGCCATCGCCAACGAGCTTTCCGAGGAAACGAAGCCAAAGGTCTCCAGCGGACGCACCCTATTCGGCATCAAAAGCGAAGGCGAGGCAAAAATGGACCTGTTCGCCAAGCAGATCGAAGAGGAATACGCGGCAAAACTGCGCGCAAGCAAAGAGCGCAGCAGGCCCGATGGCCAACAGGACTGCGATACTGAAGCCTGAGCTGCGATACTGAAGCCTGAAGCATGAACCGAGGGGCCGTTGCAGACAGCAGCGCACATGGCCCATCGAACCACAGCAAGGCAGCGGCCCAGAGCCACAAGCCCATCCTTGCCGATAGAAGGCAAGTTCCGCGTCGCCGGCAAGGGGCAATGGACTTGCAAGATGAGCCCTGCCCCTTCGCGCTATGATGTCCCTATGATGAAAGGGGAGCATCATGTACCACCCGTTTCGCAACCCTCAAGGGCAGCCAAAGGGGCTTGACGAATTAACCTATGAGGATCTTGCCCAGCTAAAGGAACTCGAGGAAGGGTTCGCCCTCGAGTTCAAGCGCACCTGGAACGAAAATGTCCGTGCAAAGATCCCTAAGATCATAGCCTCGTTCGCGAATTCGCACGGCGGATGGTTGGTGATCGGCATTGCCGACGACGACAAAGCCGTATGCCCGATACCAAAAGGATCGGCCGATTACTCGCAGATCTTGGGTGAGCTGTGCCGCCATCACGTTTCCCCCACCCCTCGTTTCGATGCCCGGTTCATAGCGGACCCGGCGAACCCCAACCAGGGCGCATTGGTGGTCCAAGTCCATGAAGGCGACTTCCCGCCATACGTAGCGGACGGCATAGTGGAGATCCGCGAAGGATCCACATCGGGTCCCGCCTTAGGGTCGGCCCTTGTGGAGCTGTACAGCAAGGCAACGAAGCGAGCCCAGGAGATACGGGACTTTTGCCAGCGCACCGTATGGTATCCGGCAGACACCTGCCCCGCAGAAGCGGATTGCAGCCCCGCAGAAGCCCCGTTTCCCTTGTTCAGCCTGTATCTGTACCGGATAGGAAGACATGCCGCCGAAACGCCGTCTAGGGCCGCCCAAGAAAGCCACGTGGCGGCTATGCGCAACGCCTTCCGGGAGCAAAACATGGATTGCCACGTTCAGCACGCACATGATTCGCTGATTTTCCGCTCATCCAAGGAGGTTCCCGGAAGCTCCATCCATTCAGCAATAGAGCTGTTCCCCGATGAATCGATGAAGCTCACGGTGCCCGGCGTGATGCTGAGCCCCGAATCCCAGGCCCAAGCTCAGGCAGACCTGGCAACCATGGGCGTGGCAACACCTCAGCATGCGTGCTTCGTCAGCGCCACCGAGACCCTGAGGCGCGTTACGTCCTTCGCATCGCTTCTTGATCGCTACGTGCGAGCCAGGGCCATCCCCTGGTCAAACTACGCTGTTGCCTACGAGCTGGAGAACATGGCCGGCGTGATGCTGTGGTCCGAGACCGAGACCTACCGGCGCTATATACGTGAGCATGGCCTGCTGTTCTGCGGCACAACCGACTGCAGGAGCCGGGTTCGCTACCTGGACGACGGAGCGCATGCGTCGTTTCGCGCGCGGCAATTTGCCGGAAGCCACTTCTTCGAAGCATGCGGCCTGCCATTGGGCTCGCCCAGCGAAGAGGATAACCGCCTAGTTGACGCATTGCTGCGCGGCTAGCGACGACCCTTAGCGTGCCGAAGCCATCTTGACTCAAGTGCTGAGGAAGCCTTCATGCCGCTAACCGCGAAGGTCGTTGAGCACGTAGCAGAAGTGGATCTTCGGATTGCGGGAGAAGTCTTCAGGGATGGTCTGGGCAGTGACATCCTTGATGCCCAGACCGCAGGAGCGGACCTTTGTTTCGTCAAGCTTGAACGAGCGCAGGTTGCCCGAGAACACGATGCAGCCGCCAGGGTTCAACAGGCTGCGGACGCGCCGGAGCAGCTCGGCATGGTCGCGCTGGATGTCCCATGTGCGCTTGCCCATGCTCTTCGAGTTGGAGAAGGTGGGCGGATCAACGAACACCAGGTCGAAACGCTCCTTCCCGTTTTCCGCCACTTGTTCCACCCACTGGAGCACATCCGAACGGACGAACCTGTGCTGAGAGCCCGTGAACCCCGAACGTTCCATGTTGCGCTTCGCCCAATCCAAGTAGGTTTGGCTCATGTCCACCGTGGTGGTGGAAGTGGCGCCACCAGCCGCCGCATACACGCTGGCCGTGCCGGTATAGGCGAACAGGTTGAGGAAGCTCTTGCCGTTCGCCATTTCCCCCACCATCGCACGCGTAATACGGTGATCGAGGAAAAGCCCGGTATCCAAATGCCCACGCAGGTTCAGCTCGAAGGGATGCCCGGATTCTTGGACAAGGATAGGCTCTGAATCCCTCTCGTTCCTACGGTACTGCGAACCACCCTTGTCCTGCTTGCGCACGCGGGTAAGCAGACGCTCCGGAGGAACCCCCAGCAACGCCGCAGAGACCGAGCAGGCATCACGGAAACGACGCGACGCCTTATGGGGGTCGATTTCCTTGGGAGCCTGATATTCAGTGACAAGAAGATACGACACCCTAGTATCCTGAGCATCGAAGAGATCGACGGCAACGGCGTAATCGGGCAAGTCGGCATCGTAGATGCGATAGGCGCTGATTCCCTCCTTCTTGGCCCACTTGCGACGGGCTTTGGCCATCTTCCGCAGACGAGCAGCGAACTGACCTGCTTGTTCCGAGGAAACGGCTACGCTCAGCTCTTCTCCCCCAAGCGTTACCAGCGGTATCTCGACTGCAGAAGAGCTGCCTAGCTGATAGGTGCGGATGGTTGCCTCTATCGCCCCGTTGAAGACAGGCAATGTCTCTATAGAGTCATATGCTACTTTAGTGTCAAATTCAGGATCGGGAGTGATAACCACCATGCGCCAGGAGCTTGGCAGATCCTTCAGTCCCTGCCTAAGACGAGCATAGAAGCCTTCCAGCCCGTGCGCCATAAGGCGGATGCCGTAGGGAGGGTTCAAGGCGATGAACCCGCCTTGAACCAGCGAGATGCCGCCATCCTGCAGGCTGCTGGGCAAATCCGCGCAATCCGCGCAGGCGAACTCCACCAAATGGGCAAGCCCTAAACGACGGGCATTCCCACGGGCAATGCCAACTGCCTGGGGATCGATGTCGTAACCGCGCATGACCGGGGCGCCCTGCAAGCCGGCCTCGAACCTCTCATCGGCATCGGCAAGCAAGTCGTCGAACGCCTCTGCATCGAAATCGGCACAGCCTTCGAAGCCCCAATAGTCGCGAGAGAGGCCGGGTGCGCGATCGGTAGCCATCATGGCGGCCTCCAGGACAAGCGTTCCGCTGCCGCATGCTGGGTCCACGAACACCGGGGCATCAGCGATGCCATCGTGCCCTTGATTCTTGGCTGCAGAGCGCCGCAGCGCCGGGGAAGCCAGCCGGTCCCATCCACCCCACACCAGCATGCCTGCTGCAAGGGCTTCCTTCAACGGGGCTTCAACCTGTTCACCCGGCACACGATAACCACGCCTATGAAGCGATTCGCCCGCATAGTCGATAGAAACGGTAGCCTTGTTCCCATGGAGCGATACCCAAATGGGCACATCGGGACGCTGCGCTCGCACATCGGGACGCTTGCCGCGGGCATCGCGCAGGCAATCGCAAACCGCGTCCTTCACCTTCAGGCCGGTGAACTGCGTATTGCGCAGGGCGTCGTTTGTGCCGCGTGCAGTAACGGCGATCGTTGCGCCATCGCCCACCAACGAAGCCCATGGCAGCTCTTTCACGCCACGGTAAAGCACCTCAGCGCTGCCAGCTTCAACGCGGCCCACCACGCACAGCACGCGAGAGGCGATACGGGACCACAGGCAGACACGATAGCCATCCGCCTTTCCGCCGAAGAACGCCACCCCGCCCTTCAAGGGGCGCACGCTGCGGGCACGGAGGCGCTTAAGCTCATCGGCCAGGATATGTTCGAACCCCTGCGGGCAAGTGGCGAAGAATTCAAGTTTTTCGTTGTCCATAGAGGGCTCTCCAATAATCACAAGGGTTCGGTTTCGATAGAAAGCAGTCGTCAGACACGCAAACAACGCTGCCCTGCAAGTTCAGGAATCTGGGCATGCGCCAGTAAATCAGCGAGCGCGATTCTGACGAGTACGGGGGAAGCGAAAAAGGCGAGGCATTGGCCTTTTGCGCCATGCCTCGCCTTTTGAGGTTGCCCTGTGCCGTCAGAATCGCGCGCAGCGTCATTGCGTCTCATGAGCCAAGCGCCGTTCGGCAGAACGGCGCAACGTCTAGTCTTCCAAGTAATCCTTCAGCTTCTGGGATCGGGAAGGATGACGGAGCTTGGCAAGCGTCTTCGACTCTATCTGCCGAATACGCTCGCGGGTAACGCCGAACTCACGGCCGACCTCCTCGAGCGTGCGAGGATGACCGTCTTCCAAGCCGAACCTCAAGCTGATGACCTTGCGCTCGCGCTCTGCCAGCCCCTCAAGCGTCTTGGCAAGCTGTTCCTGCAGCATGCTGAACGATGCGGCATCAGGCGGAACCACCGCAGCATCGTCTTCGATGAAGTCGCCCAACTGGGAATCTTCCTCTTCGCCGATAGGCGTTTCCAGCGAAACGGGCTCTTGGCTGATCTTCTGGATCTCGCGCACGCGCTCGGGCGTAAGGCCCATTTCCTCGGCGATTTCTTCCGGGGTAGGTTCGCGGCCAAGGGACTGCAGCAGCTGGCGCTGGATGCGGACGAGCTTGTTGATGGTTTCCACCATATGCACGGGAATGCGGATGGTGCGGGCCTGGTCGGCGATGGCGCGCGTGATGGCCTGGCGGATCCACCAGGTGGC
>CAVDDI010000114.1:0-5472 GCA_963607675.1 bacterium
GCGGGCCTCGTCAAACAGCGGAACGGGAATCCCCGAGGGGCGCTGCCCCGCCCTCTGGCGCGGGCGGATTGGGCTGGCGCGGACAGCTGGGGCTAGCCGTTGAAGCCTTGGTCCTCGACTTTGCCGGGGCTGTCGGCGGCTGCTGTTGCCAAGGCGTCGCAGCGCTCGTTTTCCGGATGGCCGGCATGGCCCTTCACCCAGTGGAAGGTCACGCTGTGCGGCTCCATTGCGGTAAGCAGGCGCTTCCACAGGTCGCTGTTCTTCACAGGTTCCTTCTTGGAGTTCTTCCAGCCCTTCTTCAGCCAGCCGTCTACCCAATGCTGATTGAAGGCGTTCACCACGTATTGGGAATCGGAGTGCACTTCCACGGTGCAGGGGTGCTTCAGCACTTCCAGCCCGGTGATTACGCCGAGCAGCTCCATGCGGTTGTTGGTGGTGCGGGTGTATCCCTTCGATATCTCGCGCGTGTGCAGCTTGCCGTTGCGGTCGGTGTAGTGCAGCACGGTGCCGAAGCCGCCGGGGCCGGGGTTGCCGCGGGAAGATCCATCGCTGTACAGGATCACTTTCATGGGTTGCGTCTCCTTGGGTAGGTTGGTGGGGTAGGGGCGCCGTAGGCGTCTTCAGCCGCAGCGGCTATGGCAGCGCCGGCTACTTGCAGGCTGCTTCGATGACGCGCTTCAACTCGTCGAAGCCGGTGCCCTTTTCCGACGAGCACACCACCATCTGCACGTCTTCAGGCAGTTGCAGCTGCTTGCGGATGGCGGCCTTCTGCCTGTTGGCGGCCGACTTGCTTACCTTGTCGGCTTTGGTGAGGGCAATCATGAACGGCAGCTCGCAGGAGCGCAGGAACTCCACCATCTGCTCGTCGAGCTTGGTGGCGGGATGGCGGATATCGATGAGCGAAACCACCAGCGCATAGTAGCGGTACTGGTCGAAGTAGCCGTTGATCATCTCGGACCAGCGTGCCTTTTCGCTCTTGGCCACCTTCGCGTAGCCGTATCCCGGCAGGTCCACGAAGTCTATCTGATTGGTGGTGAAGAAGTTGATGGTGCTGGTCTTTCCCGGCATGGAGGAAACCTTCGCCAGCTTCTTGCGGTTGAACAGCTTGTTGATAAGCGAACTCTTGCCCACGTTCGATCGGCCCACGAACGAAACCTCGGGGCGCACCGAAGCAGGGATCTGGGCGGATGTGCCATAGGCTCCCTGAAACTTGACCTCGTTGTAATTCATGTATGCCCCTATCGTTCGTTCGGAGTTTCCATGATAGCGTTGCCCGCCCCGCGTGCATGCCACGATAATGGAACCCCAAAGCAGAACTACGGAAAGATGGAAACCATGACCCCGATGGACCAATTCGAATCCTTTGTCCAGAACATCACCGGCGGCGATTTGCTGGGCCGCATCATCATAGCGGCGTTGATACTGGTATGCGTTGCCATCTGCTCGCACCTGCTGGTGCGTTGGCTGCGCCACATCATGCGCCGCGAAGACAGCTCCATGCCGTCGGGCTCCATCTTCATCAACATCATGCGCATCATCGTGTGGGGCTTAGGGATCAGCTTCATCCTGGACACCTGCTTCGGCGTGAACATGACGGCGGTGCTGGCTGCCCTGGGCGTTGGAGGCATCGCGCTTTCCCTGGGCTTCCAGGACACGCTTTCCAACCTTATCGGCGGCATGCAGGTGTCGCTTATGCGCATCGTTGGCCCGGGAGACAACATCCAGGTGGGCTCGAACAAGGGTGTGGTGCAAGACGTTACCTGGCGCCATACCACCATCAAGAACCGCCTGGGTGAAACCGTCATCATCCCCAATTCCGTCATCTCTAAGAACTCCGTGGTGCATCTGCCGCCCGTGGAATGCCTGGTAGTCCCCTTCGTTGCCACCACAGCCGAAGACCTGGATTCCATCGTCGAGCAGGTGGGGAAGGCGTCGCGCGAAACCGCGCTGCAGTTCGGTAACATCGTTTCGGAGCCCCAGGTGCTGTTCACAGAGGTCATTGCCGATGGCATCGTGGGCAAGGTGAAGGTGGAGATCGACGACCCTTCGCAGGCCACGCCCGCTTCCGACGCCATTACCCGCGCCATCGCCCCCATCGTGCACGTGTAGCCCCGTCGGCGTGGCTGCATCCGCTGCGCCGCTTCTGTCCGTTGCCTGTCGCGAAGGCTGCGTTCGGCCCGTTGGCCTTTTATTGTTGCGCCCTGGTGAACGTTCGGCGCTCTATGCGCTAAGCGGGGCTTCTGCGTACGTGCGTTTGCTATCATGGGAACGTTCTAGAGTCGTGCCGGTTTCCGATGCCGGCCGGGCGCCAGGTGCGCATCGGCCCGCAGCGTAAGGCGGCACGTGGATCGTGTCGGATCCCGCGCTGCTTGGGCAAGCTTGGCCCGCCCGCAGCGCTGCATTTCGGCATATGGCGATGAAGGAATACCATGACCCAGCATCTCACCGAAAAGGACGTGCGCGGCATAGCCACGTACGCACGAATCGGGCTGACCGATGAAGAGGTAACTTCCATGACCGAAGACCTCAACAGCATCATCGAGAGCCTGAAGCCCATCACCGAATACGACCTCGAGGGCGTGGAGCCCACGTTCCATCCCATCGGCGGCCTTTCCAACGTCATGCGCGAAGACGTGGAAGGCGAAAGCTTCACCCAGGAAGTTGCCCTTTCCAACGCGCCGAAGCAGCAGGACGGCAGCTTCCTTATCCCGGCTATCTTGGGCGGAGGCGATGAGTAATGGCGAAGTCGTTCGCAGAGCTTTCCGTTGCGGAAATCCAGGCAGGACTTTCCGCTAAGGAATTCAGCGCCAAGGAAGTGGCGCAAAGCTCGCTTTCCCGTATTGCCTCGGCAGACAAGGCCGTGCATGCGTTCCTGGAAACCACCGAGGAAATGGCGCTCAAGGCGGCCGAGCGTGTAGACGCTGCCGTTGCCGCGGGCGATCTTTCCCAGGCCGGCCCCTTGGCGGGCGTGCCGGTTGCCTTCAAGGACAACATGAACCTGGAGGGCACGCATACCACCTGTTCTTCCCGCATGCTGGAAAACTACGTTTCTCCCTACACGGCAACGTGCGTGAGCAAGATCATCGAGGCCGGCGGCATCCCGCTGGGCAAGCTGAACATGGACGAGTTCGCCTTCGGCTCCTCTACGGAGACCTCGGCGTTCGGCCGCACGTTCAACCCGTGGGACCTCCAGCGCGTGCCGGGCGGTTCTTCCGGCGGCTCTTCCGCTGCGGTTGCCGCTGGCTTGGCAACCATCACGCTGGGCTCCGACACGGGCGGCTCCATCCGCCAGCCGGGCAGCTTCTGCGGCACGGTTGCCGTGAAGCCCACCTACGGCGTGGTTTCCCGCTACGGCGTGGTGGCCTTCGGCTCTTCGCTCGACCAGGTGGGCCCGTTTGCCCGCAACGTGCAGGACGCGGCGCTTGCCATGAATGCCCTGGCCGGCCACGACCCGCTGGACTGCACCAGCCAGCCTGTTTCCACCGATTTCACCGCCAACCTGGCGGAAGGCGTGAAGGGCATGCGCATCGGCGTGGTCCCCGCCTTCATGGAGGCCGAGGGCTTGGCGCCCGAGGTTCGCGCCAAGGTACAGGAGGCGCTTGACCACCTGCAGCAGCTGGGCGCTCAGATCGTCGAGGTCGAGCTGCCCAATGCTCAGGCAGCCATGAGCGCCTACTACGTGCTTGGCCCGTGCGAGGCGTTCTCGAACCTGGCCCGCTTCGACTCCGTGCGCTACGGCTATTGCGAGCCGGGCTGCAAGGACCTGGGCCATCAGTACGAGGCCTCCCGTTCCGCCGGCTTCGGCCCCGAGGCACGCCGTCGCATCATGCTGGGCAGCTACCTGCTTTCCGCCGGTGTGTACGAGAAGTACTACTACCCGGCCCAGCAAGTTCGCACCCTTATCACGCAAGACTACGTGCGTGCGTACGAGAAAGTGGACTGCATCGTGGCGCCGGTTGCCCCGCGCACGGCCTTCAAGTTCGGCGAGATCGCCGACCCCACCAGCATGTACCTTTCCGACATGTTCACCATCTCCATCAACATCGCCGGCAACGGCGGCATGAGCATGCCCATCGGCCTGGGCGCCGATTCTGGCCTGCCCGTGGGTGCGCAGCTTATCAGCCCCGCCTTCAAAGACCAGAACATGCTGCGCGTGGCTGCAGCGTTGGAAACCGTGTACGGCCCGGCGCCTGTTGCCCCTGCGTTCGCCGATGGAAAGGACGGTGAGTAGCCGTGAAGAAGCTCGAGCAAGTACTCGAAGATTGGGAAGCGGTAATCGGCCTGGAGATCCACGCCGAGCTCACCACGCTTGAAACCAAGATGTTCTGCAACTGCAAGCTGGAGTTCGGTGCCGAGCCCAACACGCATACCTGCCCGGTGTGCCTGGGCCTGCCCGGTGCGTTGCCCGTTCCCAACAAGGCGGCAATCGAGAGCATCGTGTTGGCTGGCCTGGCCACCAACTGCGACATCGAGAAGCGCTCGATGTTCTACCGCAAGAACTACATGTACCCCGACATGGCCAAGAACTTCCAAACCACCCAGGGCCCCATCGCCTTCTGCATGCGCGGCCACCTGGATTTGGACGTCGATGGTGCCGCCGCCAAGGAGCGCATCGATTTGGGCGACTTGAAGCCCGGCGAACAGGGCGCGCCCGATTCCACGGCAGCCAACGTTACCTGCACGGAAGACGGCTACATCGCCCACGTGGGCATCGAACGCATCCACATGGAAGAGGATGCGGGCAAGATGATCCACATCGGCGGCGGCGAGGGCCGCATCGCCGGTGCCACCCATTCGCTGGTAGACTACAACCGCGCGGGCACGCCGCTCATCGAGCTGGTCACCATGCCCGACTTGCGCACGCCCGAGGAAGCGCGCCTGTTCATGCAGAAGCTGCGCCAGATCTACCTGGCCATCGGCATCTCCGACTGCTCCATGGAAGAGGGGTCGCTGCGTTGCGACGGCAACGTTTCCCTGCGTCGCCGCGGCGAGACCAAGCTGGGCACCAAGACCGAGCTGAAGAACATGAACTCCTTCAAGAACCTGCACGACGGCTTGGCTTACGAGATCTGCCGCCAAGCCGAGGTGCTGGAAGAGGGCGGCACGGTGCGCCAGGAGACGCGGCACTGGGAGCCGGGCGCCAAGCGCACCATCGTCATGCGCGTGAAGGAGACGGCAGACGACTACCGGATGTTCCCCGACCCGGACCTCGCGCCCTTCTCGCTGTCCGACGCCTTCATCGAGGGCGTGCGCGCGAAGCTGCCCGAGCTGCCGGACGCGAAGGCCGCGCGCTATTGCGAAGAATGGGGGCTGGCGAAAAAGGACGCCGCCGCCATCGCGGGCGACGTGGGAAACGCCGCGTTTTTCGAGGCGGCAGCAGACAGGCTGGACGCGTCGGCCGCGCAAAAGCTCGCAAAACTCATGGTGAACGAGGTGGCCGCCTGGCAAAACGAGACGGGCACGTCGCTGGCA
>CAVDDI010000115.1:0-5413 GCA_963607675.1 bacterium
GGTGTGGGCAAGGCGCTTCTTCAGGCCAAGCGCCTGGATGCCCAAGATCTCTTCGCAGCGGTGCGCAAGCTGGGAAGGGTCGGCTGGGACGAACGGGTCGGCGTCGATGCGACGCGTGATGACGGCCTCTTCGCCGTTCAGGGCAAACGGCACCACGCGGTAGCCCTGGGCATTGGCTGCGGGAAAAGTGCTCATCCGACGGCGCTCGGCGGCAAGGCGCGCAACATCTACCTGCGTCACGTTCACCTCGTTGGCGAACGTGCGCGACTCGGCAAGCACCGTGCCGTTCTCGGCGATAAGGTTCTGGCCGCCGAATACCAGGTCGGTGGTAGATTCCCCCTCGCCCGCAGTGGCATACAGGTAGGCGCACACCAACCGGGCAGATTGGCCGGCAACCAGGCTGCGGCGGTAGCCGTTCTTCCCCACCATCTCGTCGCTGGCGGAAAGGTTGCACAGCACCGTTGCCCCCGCCAGCGCATGACGCGTGCTGGGCGGGTTGGGAACCCACAGGTCTTCGCAAAGCTCGGCGGCAACGCTCAGGTCGGGCATGGTTTCGCAGGCGAACAGCAGGTCGGTTCCCACCGGCACCTCTTCGCCGTTGAAGGTCTTGAAGCCCATATCGCCCGCACCGGAAGCAAAGTGGCGTGTTTCGTAGAACTCGTTGTAGGCGGGAAGGTTCACCTTGGGAACGAAGCCCAGCACCTTGCCGCGGGAAAGGGCGGCGGCAACGTTCAGAAGCTTGCCCGCATGACGAAGCGGAAGGCCGACGAAGATGAGCGCATCCGTCGAAGCGGTTGCGGCGGCAACGGCTGCCAGGGCGTCTTCCGCCTCATCGAGCAGCTTCGCCTGCCAGAACAGGTCGCTGCAGGTATAGGCGGTAAGGCACAGCTCGGGCAGCACCATGACCTTGGCGTGCGCGGCCTCCATCTTGCGAATGCACGCCACAACCTCGGAAGCATTGGCCTTGCAGTCTGCCACCGTCACCTGCGGGGTGGCGGTGGCCACCGTTACGAATCCGTCCCTCATGCCAGCTCCTTGCGCCGTCCAATCGTTTCCCCCGATTATATGCCAGGAAAACACCGGCGGCGGAAGGGCAGAGCCTAGCGGATCTCGTAGCGGCCGGGCTTCCTCTTGATGGGACGCGCCTCCATGGCAGGATAGCCAAGCACGATTGCCCCGATGAGCTTTCCGCGCTCGGGCGCGAAATGGCTGCGCAACGCGTTGCCGGAGCGCACCACAGCTTCCACCCAACACGAGCCGATTCCCTTGTCATAGGCTGCCAGCACCATGTTCTCCATAGCAGCCGAAACGCTTTCAACGCAGCTAGGCAGGATCTCGTCAGAGTAGTCGGGCTTGTTCAGGAACGCCAAGATGATGGTGGAGGCACCGCCCATGGCGCTCATGAACTCCATGGTTTCCTCTACCACTTCAGGATGCCCCTTGAAGCGGGCCTCAAGCTCCTTGCGATGGGAAAACGCCGTGGTGCCAAGCTCCGAGAACAGATACGCCAAGTCTTCCTTCTTCGTAAGCGCCACGAAGTACCATGGCTGAAGGTTCTGACCCGATGGAGCGCACAGCCCCGCCTGGATGATCTCCTCCAAGTCGCTGCGATCAACGGGCTTGTCGGTGAACTTCCTGATGCTGTGCCTGTTCTGGATTACGTCTAAGAACTCCATTTCCCTCATTCCTTTCCGCGCTTCCGCGCTCCCCTGTAGAAATCCCTCTATGAAATGCCCTAACGCCTGCCAGGGCCTGTTCCTTCGTCACCGCCGAAGGCGTGTCCCACGCATGCCATTCGACGGCCTTTCGCCAGGTGCGGATCGCAACAAGGGCGCCACGCCCAGCATCGGCAGGGCTGCAGCGGCACTATGCCGGCATCGCACCTGCAGACATACTTGGAATCACAGCAAGAACCGCTGCACTTCTGCCAGCATCTGCACCGGCGCCTCTTCAGGGATGAAGTGGCCACATGGCAGGCTGCGCCCCTGAACGTCCTTGCAGAAATGACTCCAGCAGGCAAGCGGGTCGAAGAACTTTTCCACCAGCCCGTTCGCTCCCCAAAGAACCAAGGTGGGCGCCCCTATGGCATTGCCTGCCTTCAAGTCGGCGGCGTCCAGGAACCGGTCGATGCTCTCGCCAGCACGGTATTCCTCGCAAATGGCGTGGATGCACTCCACGTTGTAGTGGCGCAGGTACTCCTCGTACACCTCGGGCGGGAACGCCTCTGCCGAAGTGTCGTTCTCGGAGTTGTACCGCCCGATGTGCAGGGCGTTGCGGAAGTACATCTTGCGGCTGGAAAGGATAAGGTCTTCCGGGAAGGGCTCGTCTTGCGTGAGCAGGTACCAATGGTACAGAGCCTTGGCGAATTCCGCCGTGCTGAGCGCGTACATGTCGTACGTGGAAACGATATCCAGCAAAACCAGCTTGTCCACGCATTCGGGATGGTCGAGCGCCAGGCGGTAGCCAACGCGGGCGCCCCGGTCGTGGCCCATGATGCTGAACCTGGCGAAGCCCAATTCGGCCATCACCTTAATGCAATCGAGCGCCATGGTGCGCTTGGAGTACGTGCTGTGATCGGGCAGGCCGGAAGGCTTACCGCTGTCACCGTAGCCGCGCAGGTCGCACAGCACCACCGTGAAGTTATGGGCCAAGTCGCCCGCAACCTTGTGCCACATCAGGTACGTTTCCGGATGGCCATGCAGCAGAAGAAGAGGCTCGCCATTCCCCATGACAACCGTATGGATAGGCACGCCGCCTTCGCCTTCGATGAAACGATGCGTTGCCGTTTCGAACATAGGGACCCCCTATCCCCCATTCGCTTGAAGCAGAGGCAATGGCAAACCCCATCTGCCAGTGCATCTGCCTATACCCGAAGTATACTCCCCGAAAACGTGCCTAATGCAGAAAAGCGCAATCCGGTTCGCCCATGCGCTGGGAGCGCCAGCCTTTCCTCAACCGTCCGCGCCGCCCCTTCGCACTTTCTCGGAAGCCGAAGAGAGCGCAGGGGGCGACGAGGTGCGCAGGTCCCGCCCGGCGCGGACGGGTAGAGGGCTTAGTTCCAGCGTTCGAAGGGTGGGTACTCCCAACCGAAACGGTCGAAGATCTTGCCGATGATCTGGTCTTCCATGTCATCGATGCTCTTCGGATGGTGGTAGTACGTCAGCATCGGCGGCATAAGCGTCACGTTCGGAATGGCCGCCAACTGGCTTAGGTTGCGCAGGTGTATGGCGTTCATGGGCGTTTCGCGCGCAAGCAGCACCAGAGGGCGCTGTTCCTTCAGCGTCACATCGGCAGCGCGAAGCAGCAGGTTGTCGCTGTACCCCGTTGCGATACCGGCCACCGTTTTCATGCTGCACGGCACCACAACCATACCAGCCGTCTTGAACGTTCCGCTGGCGATGGATTCCCCCAGTGAAGCATTGTCGTGCACGAAATCTGCCATGCGCAGGGTTTCCTCGAACAGCTGGGGCTCTTCGTAACCTGCGGTAAGGCGGCCGCCTTCGGTTACCACCGCATGCACCTCGCACGAGGTGAATTCCTTAACTTGGCGGATGAAGCGGCACGCCAGATGCGTGCCGCTTGCGCCGCTTATGCCAACAACCAGGCGTTCCATGCGCTTAGGCCTCGAAATCGGGAAGCCAGTGCTTCGGATCCACGTCCATGATCTTGCAGCGATGGAAGCGGTCCTTCAGGTCGTACGGAACCGTGCAATCGTAAATGGTTTTGCAGGCAATGCCGTGGTCGCGGATGCTGGTGGAGTAGTCGGGGTCGTTCGACGGATCCAGCGGATGGCAGCGCACCCCGGGAATGGTGATGATGTCCTGGTCGCCCTGCAAGCGGGTATTCATAGCCCACATCACGTCCGCAATATCGAACGGGTCCACATCTTCGTCTACCAGGAACACGTTCTTCAGCTCGCTGAACGCCGAGAAGGCAAGCAGGGCCATCTGGCGCTGGCGGCCCTCATCGGAAGGCATGCTCTTCTTAACCTGCATAACGGCCATGTACTTGCCGCCACCAGGGGATGCGCAGTACACGTTCTGCAAGCGCCCGGGCATGGCCTTTTCCACCATCTGGATGATGCTGGCCTCGGTAGGGATGCCCGCCATGCTCACGTGCTCTTCCGAAGGGCCGATGCACGTTTGCATGATGGGGTTCTTACGCGTGGTAACCGCCTTCACCTTGATGATGGGCAACGAGGGGTTGGCGGGGCCAGTGTAGCCGGGGAACTCGGGCATGGCCTTGCCGGTGCCGGTGTTCATATCTTCCGCCACGCGCTTGCCGGGAAGGATCTCTCCCTCGATAACGTATTCTGCGTTGGCGATGCAGCGCTCGTTCACGGTAAGGCACTTGGCCATCTTCACAGCTTGGCCGCGCAGTGCGCCGGCAACGTTGAGCTCGTCGTAGCCCATGGGGGTCGTGGGCGGCTCGAAGCAGGTGGCAAGCTCGATGGCTGGATCCACGCCGATGCTGATGGATATTGGCAGTGGCTGGCCCATGGCCTCGGCCTTCTCGTAGAAGGCGCCGATATGGCGGGCGCCTGGAACCATGTAGATGGAGATCTCATCGGGCCCCTGCAGGCACATGCGATGGATGGTGATATCGGAAACATGTGTTTCCGGGTCGGAGGCATAGCACATGCCCAACGTGATGTACGGGCCGGCATCTTCGGGCGTGTTGGTGGGCGCGGGCACCAGCTTGCGAATGTCGAAGCCTTCATTGGTGGCATAATGAACCACTTCCTGGCAAAGCGCCTCTTCCGCAGGAACCTCTACCGGCGGGATGGGGTTCAACACCGCATCGTTCAGAAGGAAGCCCAAGCGGCGCGGATCAGCATCGAGCAGCTTGGCAACACGGGAGCGGCTGGCCAGAAGGCCGATTGCCACGCGGGCATCGGGGTGGCCTTTCACGTTGTTGAAGATCATCGCAGGGCCTTCCTTGGTGGGGCGCGGCACCGTTCCGCCGGCACCCACATGGCGGTACACACCGCAAAGCTCGGCAGCTGGGTCTACCTCCACATCGGTCTCTACCAGCTGGCCGGGAATGCCTCGCAGAAACTCAAGGGCGCTACGGAGGTCGTTGACGTTGTTGCCCATGGGAACTCCTATCGTTTTCTCTTATTTGCTTAGGCTTTGCACTTGGGGCCAAACACTGCAGGCCCCTTTCCTAGAACGTGTTCAATTATACGGAAGCGCGCCGCTGAATACGCCTGGCTCTTATTCTGATTTGGGGAACATACATTGCCTTTTGCGAATGAGCGCATCCGGCGGCAATTCGCCCAGCCGCAAAGCTGCGCGGAAACACCCCCTCGGCGAACCCGAAACGCCGCCACGCCCCCAAAGCACCGGAAATCCCCTCGCCTGCACGTTCGCAAGCCTTGTCATCTTCAGCGGCCGCATCAAGGGCGCTGCTC
>CAVDDI010000116.1:0-5247 GCA_963607675.1 bacterium
CCTGGGACGTGGTGAACGACGACGCCAACGTCACCAAGAACTACGACCTCAAGGTCTCCGGCGAGCTCACCGTCACCGCCGCGGACGGCGGCAACGGCTCTGCTGCAGACAACGGCAACACGAATACTGCCGGCAAGGCCAACGGATCTTCCGCGTCCCCGCAGACGGGCGACGCCACGGCCCCGCTCGCGGCAGGCGCCGGCATCGCGGCCATCGCCGCGGCCCTGGCGGCCTTCGCCGCCCGCAGGCTCCGCGCGCGCCAGTAGGGACGGTCCCTCTTTAGCACGCTAAAGCAGCTAACCGCAAAGGGCTCAGCCAACCGGCTGAGCCCTTTTTGCTGCCCAGAGCCGTGGCTCCCGTTGCCTCTGGGAGTAGAAAAGGACTCGTTCCACAGTTGGGAACGAGTCCTTTTGTGTGCCAGCGGGGACTGTCCCTGCTGCACAGGAACGAGGTTTTGTATGTCGGCTACCTTGTTTGAGGCAATGCCGTTGAAGCGGGTCGAGCCGATACGTGCCAAACAGCTATGCTGCTTGCGGGACGGTGCCGCCTGTTACTCGCCGTAACCGTTGGGGTTGTTCGACTGCCAGCGCCAGGAGTCTTCGCACATGCGCGCCAGATCGTATTCCGCAACCCAACCCAGCTCTTCGCGTGCCTTGTTGCAGGCGGCGTAGTTGGTGGCGATATCGCCCGGGCGACGCGGGCAGATCTTGTAGGGCAGCTCTTTGCCGCAAGCCTTCTCGAACGCATGGATAACATCCAGAACGGAAGAGCCGGTGCCGGTGCCCAGGTTGAAGATTGCAACGCCGGTGCGGGTGCCATCGGCGGTTGCCTTGCCTTCGATCGAGCCCAGGCCAATGGCCTTGCCGGTGCCAACCTTGCCGCCCATGTAATCGAGCGCCTTAACATGGCCGCGGGCCAGGTCTACCACGTGGATGTAGTCGCGCACGCCGGTACCGTCGGGCGTGGGGTAGTCGTTGCCGAACACCTGGATGCATTGCAGCTTGCCCACGGCAACCTGGGCAACATAGGGAAGCAGGTTGTTGGGGATGTCCTTCGGGTCTTCGCCGATACGGCCGGAAACATGGGCGCCGATGGGGTTGAAGTAACGCAGCAGGACGATATTCCACTCGTCGTCGGCGCGGTAGAAGTCGGTAAGGATGCGCTCGAGCATCGCCTTGGTTTCGCCGTAGGGGTTGGTGGCTTCGTGCAGCGGGCAATCCTCGGTGATGGGGATCTGCTCGGGCTCGCCGTATACCGTGGCGGAAGAGGAGAAGATGACGTTCTTCACGCCGTGGTTGCGTGCCACGTCGAACAGCACCAGCGAGCCGGCCACGTTGTTCCAGTAGTACTCGAGGGGCTTCTGGGTGCTTTCGCCGACTGCCTTGAAGCCGGCGAAGTGGATGATGGCGTCGATGCTATTCTCGGTGAAGGTGCGCTCGCACGCTTCACGGTCAAGGATGGAAGCCTCCACGAACTTCAGCTGGTCGGTGGAAGCGTTGGTAAGCTCGCGGATGCGGTCGACCGCCACCAGGCTGGAATTGGAAAGATCGTCCAAGATCACCACGTTGTAGCCCTGCTCAAGCAGCTCGACGCAGGTGTGGCTGCCGATGAAGCCCGCGCCGCCGGTAACCAGGATGGTCTGGGCGCTGTGCTGGCCGGATAGGCTCTTGTTTGCCATGTGCATGCCTTTCGGTTCGAGTCCCCGCCGTCGATGCGGCGCGGGGTGTGTCTGTTTCGAAGGATATGGGAAAGCATACCACCGCAGCCTGTGGCCTAGGGGTGTGTAACAGAATGTAACCAGCCGTAACGTGCAGCGCCGGCTGCGGCTTGCCGGCGGAGGGCACGAACTCGGCGCTAGGGCATCTTCGGCAGCGTTTTCAGTAGGCCCCAGGCCTTGTGCTTGCCCTCGTCGCTGGAAAGCAGGGAGCCGAAGTCGCGAAAACAGATGCAGGCGTGTCCCAACAGCAGGGTGCGTGTTTCGAGGGGCAAGGGCGTGTTGAAGTCGTGTGAAAGCTCGGTGGCTGCTTGCTGGTCCGTCGACACAACGCACAGGGGACATATGGCCTCTACGAGGTCGAACAGGTCGCCCTCTTCGGTTTGCGCGCCGCTCGGGGCTGCGTTGACGTCATTGGCTTCCGCCCCGCCGCCGTGTGCGGCGCCCGCTGCCTTCGGGGCGCGGGTTTCGCAGCTTGCGTTGCCTGCAGCGCAGGCGGCTTTGCTGCCAGCAGCCTCTTCGTGCTCGCTCGCCACCTGTCCGGCTGGCGCCCCACCTTTTGCGCCGGTGCCGCATTGCGCCCACCCGATGCCTGCCCCGCCGTATCCCAGCGCGCGGAAAGACGCGGTCAATGCGGCCTTTGGCGCATCCCCAAGCTCGCAGGAGGAAACCACCAGCACCGCCGCATTGACGCTGCCGTCGTAGGTTCCGTTGAAACGTGAGACGTGCTGTTGCGCGATGGTCTCGTACAGCGAAGGCGATGGCTTGTTCACGACGGTTCCTCCTAGATTCCCTGCTGCCAAGTGTAGCAGTCACACGAATTGTGGAAAAATTCACACCGCACACCGAAACAGCCGGCAGGGGTGGTGCTTCGGGGTCATAATGGGCACCAGCACGGGCGCCTTGCGCGTTCGTACGGAAAACGAGAACCGATTGCTGCAGCTTCGGCCGCGCCAATGCGCTGCCGGGGTTTGCGGCAGCGGCGGAAATACCACGAAAAAGGAGCAGGTATGTGCACCAACGGAATCAACACCGGCCAGTTCGAGCAGATGATCGACCAGATCGACGACCACATCAAGCTGGAGCGCCGCTGGGCGCATAACCTAGCCCACAGTGCATCCGATGCCGGCTTCGCCACCGTGGGAGAAAAGCTCCATGCCGCCATGCAGCTGCTCGACGAGGTGCGCGCCACGCTCGACGATGCCAAGGACGCCCTGGAAGAAGACGCCCAGAGCGCTTCCGGCGTAACCGTGAACCTGGTTTAAGCCCGCCAACCCGAAGAAGGGAACAGCATGAGCAACGACCTTATGCGTTTCTCGGTGGCGATGCCCGAAGACCTGCTGGTGAAGTTCGACCATCTGGTGGCGCGCCGCGGCCTGGCGAAGAACCGCAGCGAAGTGGTGCGCGATCTGGTGCGCGATGCCCTGGTGGAAGACGAATGCTCCATCCCGGGGCGCATCGTGATGGGCACGCTCACCATCGTCTACAGCCACCACGCCAACGACCTGCAGGAAAAGCTGCACCATATCCAGCATACGTACCTGGACATGGTGGTGGCTTCCATGCATGTCCATGTGGACGAGGACAACTGCCTTGAGGTGATAATCCTCAAGGGGGAATCGGGCGAGGTCCAGGATGTGGCCAACCTCATCATCGGCACCAAGGGCGTGAAGACGGGCCGGTTGAACATGACCACCACCGGCACCTTCATCTAGCCCTATCCGTGGGCGGTGCGTTTGCGCCCGCCCGATTTGTTTTACCGCGAGAGCTGGCGTTCTGCCGGCAGGAATATGAAAGAGGCCGTAATGGACGAAACGGTTTTGCTGGGCCACGGCAGCGGTGGCACCATGATGAAGCGCATCATCGACGAGGTGTTCTTCGAGGCATATGCAGGCGACGAGTTGCTGAAGGGCGACGATGCCGCCACCCTGCCCGCACCGGAGCCAGGCGAGCGCATCGCCTATTCCACCGACAGCTTCGTGGTTACCCCGCAGTTCTTCCCCGGTGGCGACATCGGGCGCCTGGCGGTGTGCGGCACCGTGAACGACGTGGCTACCAGCGGCGCGGTGCCGAAGTACTTAAGCTGCGGCTTCATCCTGGAAGAGGGTTTCCCCATCGCCGACTTGAAGCGCATCTGCGCCAGTATGGCCGAGATGGCCAAGGAGGCTGGCGTGCGCATCGTCACGGGCGATACCAAGGTGGTGAACCGCGGGCACGGCGACGGCGTGTTCATCAACACCAGCGGTGTGGGCTTCATCCCTGCCGGCGTGAGCCTTTCGGGCGCCAATTGCAAGCCGGGTGACAAGATATTGGTAACCGGCACCATGGGCGACCACGGCATCACCATCATGTCGTGCCGCGAGGAGCTTTCCTTCAACGCCGACATCCAAACCGATGCCGCGCCGCTGAACCACCTTATCGCCGAGGTTGTCGCCGCCGCGCCTGAAACGCGCTGCTTCCGCGACCCAACGCGCGGCGGGCTGGCTTCCACGCTGAACGAGTTGGCCGGCCAGAGCGGCGTGGACTTCATCGTCGACGAGGGCGCGGTTCCGGTGAAGCCTGCCGTGGAAGGCGCCTGCGAGATGCTGGGCTACGACGTGTACCAGGTGGCCAACGAGGGCAAGATGGTATGCGTTGTGCCGGCTAGCCAGGCCGATGCCGCGCTTGCCGCCATGAAGGCGAACAAGTACGGCGTGGATGCCGCCATCATCGGCGAAGTGGCGGAAAAACCCGAAGGCCGCGATTCCCGCGTTTCCATCCGCACGGGCTTCGGTGCGCTGCGCATCATGGATATGCTGGTGGGCGAGCAGCTACCGCGCATCTGCTAGCCAGTCTTGGCTCTTCGGGCACCGGGGCGCGCTGCCCGCTTCCGGCCCGCGCCAGGGTCGGTTCGGTTTCCCGTTTCCTGGATCCCGAGGACGCGCGCCTGTTTCGCGAAGCGTGGCTGCCTGCCCGCCGTCTTTCCCGGGCCGTCCGATTCATCGGTGAGCGGTTGGCGTGTTACGCGTCGGTTACCACTCACGCCCGTTCTCAGAAAAACCGCGCGCGCGGCTTGCATCCGCCATGCGCTGTGGTATTTTCCCGAACATGGGATTAACCAGTAGAGGGGTTGTCCCACCAACAAAGCATTTCAAGAGCCCTGAAAAGAGAAGAGGTCTATCATGTCTCATCCCGTGATCAATGCCGACGAGTGCATCGGCTGCGGTATCTGCATCGACTCGTGCCCTCAGGAGTGCATCGAGGTTGTCGACGGCGTATGCCAGGTTGTCAATGAGGAAGCCTGCATCGCTTGCGGCGACTGCCTTGAGGAATGCCCGATGGGCTGCATCGAGGAGATCGTCGAGGACTAACGCATCTGCGCAAGGATCGATCGAAGCGAACAAGGGGCGGGCCACAGGTTCGCCCCCTTTGTTTTGCGGATCGGTTGCCGGGTCCTTCTTGGCGCGTCAGGGGGATTCGGCGATGTGGGGGGCTGTCCAGCACGCTTCTTGCCTCAACGAAAAGTGAATCAGGCTGTCCTCGCTGTTTTGGCG
>CAVDDI010000117.1:0-5186 GCA_963607675.1 bacterium
GTATGCGGCGTTGAACCTTCCCTCGACGGCCAACGTTGTCATGCTGACCAAGACGGTGGTGGAGGAATGCGACTCGATGCTGGCGCAAGGAGGCATCTGCGTACTGCACGACGAAGGCGATTACGATTCATTTTACGAGGACACCATGCGTGCCGGCCATTACGAGAACCGCGCTGAAAGCGTCGATATCATGATCCGCTCAAGCCGGGCAGTGATAAACGACCTGATAAAACGAGGCGTCGACTTCGAGCGCGAGGTCGATGGTGAGCTTGCCTACACGCGCGAGGGCGCCCATTCCCGCCCGCGCATCTGCTTCCATGGCGATATCACCGGCGAGGAGATAACCACGAAGCTGTTGGCCAATGTGCGCAAGCTGCCCAATGTGCGCATTTTGGAGCACGTCGAGGTGGTCGATATCATCGAGTCGGTCGATGGGTCGCGTTGCGTGGGCGTTGTCTGCGCCGACCGCCGAAGCTGCGCAAACGATGCGGCTGCGGGGGAGCGCATGGTTATCCGCGCTCCCTATACGATGCTGGCAACCGGCGGCATCGGCGGCACCTACGAGCGCTCCACCAACTACCCAAGCCTCACCGGCGACGCCTGCCGCATCGCGGCGGATCACGGTATCGAGCTGGAGCACATGGACTACGTGCAGATCCATCCGACCAGCCTGTATGTGAGGCATCCGGGCAGGGCGTTCCTTATCTCGGAATCGTGTCGTGGCGAGGGGGCGGTCCTGCTGGACAAGGACGGAGAGCGCTTCACCGACGAGCTGCAGCCCCGCGATGTCGTTTCGGCGGCGATCTACCGTCAGATGGAAAAGGACGGCACCGACCACGTCCTGCTCTCCTTCGAGCACATGGCACCCGAGGAGGTAACGGGGCACTTCTCCCATATCTACGAGCACTGCCTTGAAGAAGGTTTCGATTTGCTGAAAGAGCCCATCCCCGTGGTTCCTGCGCAGCATTACTTCATGGGCGGTGTGCATGTGGACAGCGATTCGCAGACCACTTTGCCCAACTTGTTCGCACTTGGGGAAACCGCATGCAACGGGGTGCATGGGAAGAACCGTTTGGCCTCGAATTCGCTTCTGGAGTCCCTTGTGTTCGCCCAGCGTGCCGCGCGGGTGGTTTCATCTCGCATGGCCAAGGCCGCCCGGGTGCGCGCCGCTGCCGCAAGCGCAAGCGCCTCGGCCGTTGCCACGGCGAAAAGCGTTGCCCAGGCCCAGGCGCCCACGGCCAAGGGGCAACCGAAGGCCACAGGAATCCCGATGCGGCACCCCGTTTCGTCGGGTGCCTCTGCGCCTGCGGCGGAAAAGGTATCGTTCAAGGAGGCGAGGTAGATGGACTTGGCTGCCCTCGCCCTGGTGGCAGACGAGCATATCCGCTTTGCGCTGAAGGAGGATATCACCAGCGAAGACGTCTCAACCGCCGCTGTGATGCCCCAGGCGCGCCGTGGCTCCGTTGAGCTGATTGCGAAGCAGGAAGGCGTCATCGCAGGCTTGGATGTGTTCGAGCGAACATTCGCCGTACTTGACCCGTCGGTGTCCTTCGAGCGTAAGGTTTCCGACGGCGACTTCGTGGAGGCGGGTCGGCTTCTTGGGGTGGTGGAGGCAGATGTCCGCGCATTGCTTTCCGCAGAGCGCGTTGCCTTGAACTATCTGCAGCGCATGAGCGGCATCGCCACGAAGACCCGTGCCGCCGTGGAGGCCCTTCAGCGCGCAGGCTCCAATACCAAGATCGTGGATACGCGCAAAACAACCCCGGGAATGCGCATCTTCGAGAAGGAGGCGGTCCGCATAGGCGGCGGCGCCAACCACCGCTTCAACCTCTCCGATGGCGTCATGCTGAAGGACAACCACCTCGATGCGGCCGGCGGGGTTGCCCGGGCTGTTCGTTTGGCGCGCGAGCACGCCCCGTTCGTGCGCAAGATCGAGGTGGAATGCGAAACGCTGAACCAGGTCGAGGAAGCCGTTGAGGCTGGAGCGGATATCATCATGCTCGACAATATGGATCCGCAGAAGTGCCGGCAGGCCCTTTCGTTGATAAACGGCCGCGCCCAAACCGAGGTATCGGGTAATATCGACATAAGGCAATTGGAAGAGGTTGCCCGGCTCGGGGTCGACTTCGTGTCATCCGGTGCGCTCACGCATTCTGCCGGCATCCTTGACTTGAGCCTGAAGCATCTTCGCGTTCTCGAGTAAGAGGTGGTTATGCGGGAAAAGGGCAGTGCCGTGGTATGCGCCGAAGAACGTCGTAGCCGCATCGTGGAAGAGCTTGCCGCCTCGAAGGCGCCCCTTTCCGGCGGCGCGCTTGCCGATTCCCTCAAGGTGAGCCGGCAGGTCATCGTGCAGGATATAGCGCTCCTGCGCGCCAACGGCCATGCCATCACGGCAACCAACCGTGGCTACGTGATAGACCAGGGCCAGGGCAGTGGTTCCTGCCAGCGCCGCTTCAAGGTGCATCACGGTGCGGACCAGACCGAAGACGAGCTTGCCTGCATAGTGGATCTGGGCGGAACCGTGGAAGACGTCATGGTGAACCATCGTGTGTACGGCAAGGTCAAGGCGCCCCTTGGCATAAAGAGCCGCCGCGACATAGCCCGCTTCGCCGAGGACATGCGCACAGGGCGCTCTTCGCTGCTGATGACGGTTACCTCGGGCTACCATTTCCACTTGGTCTCCGCGGAAAGCGAAGAGGTATTGGACGACATCGAGCAGGCTCTGTCGGAAAAGGGCTATTTGGCCGACTATCTTCCCCATGAGCGCGAGTAACTGGTAATATGTCGCTTGGCTTTTCGTAGTCCAGGCGAATATGGCCAGCAAGAAGCGGTGCTCCTACAAGGGTTTTCATCAATAGCGGAAAACCCCTTGCATAGGTATGCAGCAGACGGTATAATTCTCTGCTGTGTCAAAAGGCACCCTATTAGTGAAACTAAATGTTGAGCATATAGAAGGAACGGAAACCATGGATATTATCCGCGCAATCGAGCAGCAGCAGATCAACCCCGAGGTCGCAGACTTCAACGTTGGCGACAACGTCAAGGTCCACTACCGCATCAAGGAAGGCAACCGTGAGCGCATCCAGGTCTTCCAGGGCGATGTTATCCGTCGCCATGGCGCTTCCTCCCGCGAGACGTTCACTGTTCGCAAGATCAGCTTCTCCGTCGGCGTAGAGCGCACCTTCCCGGTTCATTCTCCCAAGATCGAGAAGATCGAGGTAACCCGCCGTGGCGATGTCAATCGCGCAAAGCTCTACTACCTGCGCGACAAGGTTGGCAAGGCTGCCAAGATCAAGGAAAAGGCTTTCAACTAGTCTTATTAAGCTCCGCTTTTCAGCGGAGCTTTTTTCGTATGAGGCGCAATGATGCTGCAAAGCCCTGTGGCGGCACAGCTAGCGGTCCAAGCGGGCTGGACGTACGAAGTACGCCTGGTGCCCGCTTTCCCGCTATCTGCACTCGCCACAGGGCTTTTCGCTGTTTCGTCCAACTGCAGGAGTTAATTAACGCCCTTCGGTCGTTGCGATTTACATCGCTTTTTGGCTTTGGGATAGAATTGGGAACTGTTCGGAAGGAGCGGTTATGCAGACAGTGAGCGATATCAAGAAGCGGCTTTCCGAGGCTTCGGCCGAGGAGTTTGCGGTTTTGGAGCGCTCGCTGTGCGCTGATACGCGTAAGGGCGTGCAGGCGGCGCTCGAGGCCACCCGCCGCCGTCTAGCGGCTGAAGAGGCTGAGCAAAAGCGCGTTTCCTCTTTGTACGAGTACCAAGAGAAGATCTCGGGCGGCAAGCTGGTTCTGGGCCTTGACGAAGTTGGCCGCGGCCCTTTGGCCGGTCCGCTTACGGTTGGTGCCGTCGTGTTGCGTCCGGATGCGCCGCAGATAGTTGGCCTGAACGACTCGAAACAGGTTCCCGAGCATCATCGTGCGCCTCTTGCCCAGACAGTGAAGGAGCGTGCCCTTGCTTGGGCCATCGTGGACATTGCCCCCTCTGAGATAGACGAGCAGGGCATGACGGCATGCTTGCGGAAGGCCTTTCGTCAGGCTATAGCCGAAGTGGAAGACCAGGGCGTTTCCCCGGAAGTGGTTCTCCTTGACGGCAACCCCCTTCATCTTGATCCTCGGGAAACCAACGTCGTGCACGGCGATGCCCGCTGCGCCTCCATCGCCGCTGCATCGCTGATAGCCAAGGTTTCCCGCGATGCCCTCATGGTTTCCTATGATGAGGTGTATCCCGGCTACGACTTCGCTTCCTCCAAGGGCTACGGCAGCGCGCGCCATCGCGAGGCCATCGTGGCCAAGGGGCTTACCCCTATCCACCGCGTTTCCTTTTGTCAGGGCCTTCTCCAGCAATCGCTGTTCTAGGCTTCACTGTCTATTTCCCCACAGCTTGCTCGTTTCCCCTGGGCCTTTCGGCAGTGCCCTCTTTGCGATTTCCTTCGCATCCGTTTCGCATCGATTTGCGATTTCTTTCGCATCGCCTTCTCAATCAGGTTAGATCCCGTTTGTACTGTATGCCTTGAGCTAAGGAGGGCAATATGGTTGAAACGGAAGAATTCACGCTTGAGGAAGCCCAGTCCGATGAATCGAGCGGGGGATGCCAGGCGGTTGGGGGGAAGGGCGCCAAGAGGGGCAGGCGCAATGCCGATTTGGGGAACAAGGGCGAAGCGGCTGCGGTTCGCTATCTTGAACGGCAGGGGTACGACATCCTTGAGCGGCAATTCGCCTGCAGGGCGGGCGAGGCCGACATCATAGCCCGCGTAGAGGATTGCCTTTGCTTCATCGAGGTGAAAACGCGCACGGGAACGGCAAAGGGATTCCCGGAAGAAGCCGTTGATGCGCGCAAGAGGGAACGATACGAGCGCATTGCTGCTTACTACCTGCAAGACCATGTGGAAGAGGAGTTGCGCGTCCGCTTCGATGTCATGTCCATCATCGTCCTTTCCGGCAGCCACGCATTCCTCCGCTTCCATAAGAATGCCTATGGGGTTGATTGGTGATGCGGTACCGTTCCTCTTCGGTGCAAAGCGCCACCCTGCGTGGCGTTGAGGCGATACCCGTCTCGGTGGAGGTTGTGGTTTCCAACGGGCTGCCATCTTTTTCCATTGTGGGCATGGCCGACGCTGCCATCCAGGAGTCTCGGGAACGGGTGAAGGCGGCATTCAAGGCCTGCGGCTTCGTGATGCCTAACG
>CAVDDI010000118.1:0-5170 GCA_963607675.1 bacterium
GACGATGGCACGGTATTCGATTCCTCCGTAGAGCGCGGCGAGCCCTTGGAATTCGTGTGCATGGCCGGCCAGATGATCCCCGGCTTCGACAACGCCGTTAAGGATATGGCCGTTGGCGAGAAGAAGAAGGTCCACCTGCCCGCATCTGAGGCATACGGCGAGCACGACGAGGAACTGGTGCAGACCGTTCCCACTGCCAACGTTCCCGGCGCCGAAGATCTGCCCGTTGGCCAGCGCGTGTACCTCCAGGGCCCTGGTGGCCAGCCTCTGCCCGCATTGGTGGTAGAGGTCACCGATGAAAACGTGACGTTCGACCTGAACCACGAGATGGCCGGCAAAGACCTGAATTTCGAGATCGAGCTGGTAGAGGTTCTGGGCTAACCGGACCACTCAGCCGCATACCGTCAGACCAAGAGGGGCTTGCTGTTGCAGGCCTCTTTTTATGTCAAAGCACACCCAATCTAGCATCTCCAGGAGGCATCGCCGCTGATCCGGCTAAACAAGAAGAGGGCCTGCATCGCAGACCCTCTTACCGCTTCATATCTTTCTGCGAAAGAAGAGAGCTTACAGGCTGAATTCCTTTTCGCCCTTGAATACAGCCTCTGCGTCTTCAACGCTCCAGTCACCCAGGGTGATAGCGGAAATGGCGTTGGTAAGGCGGATGGCCTCTTCGGTGGAACGCATGTGGATGTTGCGGCCGGTTGCGTTGCCGCATGCGCCGCCGATGTGGATCTGGTCGTGCAGCTGGGTAAGGAACACGTTGGCGTCTGCCTTCGAGCCGCCTGCGCATACCAGGCCGGTACGGCCGGAAGCCTTGGAGGCAATGGCAAGGCCCTGAGCAGAGGTCTGGCCCTCTACCTCGTGCGGGGGGTTCACCTTAACGAAGTCGGCACCCAGGCACAGGGCAACGCCGGCAGCGCCAGCGATGAGCTCGGGATCCTTTTCGTCGGTAACGGCCTTGCCACGGGGGTAGATCCACAGGACAACGAGCAGGCCGGCAGCGTGTGCCTCGGCGATGAGCTCGCCGGCTTCGGCCATCATGGTGGATTCATACTCGGAGCCGAGGTAGATGGTGTAGCCCAGGCCAACGATGTTCACACCAGCTTCACGCATGGCCAGAACCGCCTCAAGCTCGTGGAGCTGGGGGCTGTACGGGTCGTCCTGGGAGCCCTTTACCAGGTTGGTCTTGGAGTTCATCTTCACCAGGTAGTTGATCTCCGGATAGTCGGGGGCGTACTGGGCAACCAGGCCACGCTGACCGGCAAGAACGCCGATGGTGCCCTTGGAGCCGATCTCGAAAAGATGCTCGGGCTCGGCGTCAGAGATGTCGATGCCCTCGCCGTAGAAGTCCTTGTTCAGGTGCTCGATCTTCTGATCGCAGGCGAAAAGCATCAGGCGACCCGTGCCGCGGGTTGCCTTCATGTAGTTCTCAATGTAGGTCTCACGAGCCTCAGGCATAACGTCCGCAGGGACTTTAACCTGATCACGGGTGATGGTGGGCATATTGTTCCTCCTTAAAGGCATGGATACACACAGTGGTTTTCATTATATCGTGTTGGACAGGGCTTTGCCGATACAGCTTCAACCCTTGCTACGATTCTTACGCTATTTCAACGTACCTGCAACGATACGAGCGAAGCTAGAACCATTCATGCCTGCCGTACACGTACAGTTGCTCGAATTCGCTTTGGGTTTTGGTGAGGTAGACAATGCCCTCGATAATGGCGATTATCCACACCACACCCGCAACAAGGCCGAAGGTGAACAAGCCTCCCACCAGGCTCAATGCAAGCATTATGAACCCTTGGGTGTTATAGCCCAGGTAGAACTTATGCACACCGAATCCGCCCAGGAACATAGCAAGGAGCCCAGCGGCAACATGGTCGCGCGAGGAAAGGGGCGCGGCGTAGTGCGGCTGCACCGGGGGCTGCTGATAGGCACCCTGGGTGGGACCGGAAGCAGGCTGAGCATAAGCGGTCTGGGCCTGACCGGAAGCCTGCTGGGCATAGGGACCCTGGGCGGGGGCGGGGCCTGGTTGAGCGTAGGTGCCTTGAGCTGTCGCCTGGGGGCCGGGCGCTGATCCGCTATATTCCGCCTGGGCACCTGCCGTCGGCTGCCCAACATCTACGGCAAAAGAAGCAGGACCGCCGTCAGTGCCCGCCGGCGATTGCGACTGGCCGGGCATTGCCCCGACATTCGGGCTGCCCTCACCCGCAGCTGCCGCCCGGGCTTCCGCCAGCCGCTGCTCGGCAGCCTGCAATGCCTGGCGCGCTGCCATCAGGTCACGCTCGGCGGCACGAAGCGCCTCATCGCGGGCGCCTTCAGCCGCGCCCGATGCTGAAGGAGCAGCACCTTGGCTCCCTTCGGGGGCCGTGGCGGCAACAGGCGGAACTGGGGGTTGGTTAGGCGTTGTTGTCATGTTCGCGCTCCTTGCTTAAACGCTTGCGTTCCTCGTCCATATGCCGATAGGTTTTCTGCGCACTGAAGAAGCCCATGATGCGCTCGCGGAAAACGATTCCCAGCACCATGAGGACCGCCGCCACACCGAAGATGATAAGGCTGGTTGTTATGTCGCCTTCAGCCAAGCCGGCAGCGGCATAGGTGGAGATGATCACGCCGGGAATACGCGCCACCGTGGTGAGCAGCAAAAACGTGCGCATGCGCATAGAGGTAAGCGGCACCAGGTAGGTGAACACGTCCTTCGGCATGCCGGGGATGACGAACAGGATGAACACGATGAGGTTCAGCTTGCCCGACCGCTCGAACTCGTAGAACTTCACCATGTGCTCTTCACTTACCATCGAGCGCACGAACGGCGCACCCAGGCTGTGCACCAGCTGATAGATTATGGCGCTCGAAACCACACAGCCCAGCAGGATGATGAGCGACCCGAAGAACGGCCCATACAGCATGCCAGCGGCAACCTGCACCACTTCGCCGGGGATGAATGCGACGATTATCTGCAGCAGCTGAAGCCCCAAAAGGATAAACACGCCGAAGGGGCCCTTGTCCTGGATGCTCTCTATGACCTTGTCAAGCCCATCTTCCTCGAACAGCAGGGAAAGGCTGGGCCACAGCGCTGCCACGATAGCGAACAGGATGGCGATGAACGCCACCAGACCAACCAGCTTTATGAGGTCGGCCTTCTTTATGTTGTGACCGAAAACGGAAACAGTCTGCTGGTCTGGTTCGCTCATTTGCCCTCCTCTTCGCTGCCGTGGGCCGCGCGGCGGTACTCTTCCTTGAAGCTGGAGAACATGCCCTTTGTCTTGGAAAGCTGAACGCCCAGCTTGAAGGCACCGTCGTTCACAGCCTGGCCAGCCTTATGGGCGGCCTTGCCTGCGGCATCGTTTGCCTTCTGAGCTGCTTCGGCGGCAACAGGCTTCGCCTTCTGGGCAACGGCGGAAGCCTTGCTGGCGGCAACGGCGCTGGCTGCACCTGCCTTCTGGGCCAAGCCGCCTTCGCTGGCAACTTCCAGCGCCTCGGGCGCGACGATGATGGCGCCGCGCAGGAAGTCTTCGCCTTCCTCGTTGTCAAGCTTGTCGCCCACGCCGAGCTTGAAGCCCTTTATAAGGCCAACCGGAAGCTCCGAGTACCCCAGCAGCACATCGGCAGTGGCGCCACGGTCTACCACAACCTTCTTCACCTGGCCCGATTCGGTTTCAAACAGGACATCGCCCACGAACCCGCAGCGCTTTTCATCTTGCGTCATAAGGGGCATGCCCTGCCACATGATGCACTCGTCCCAATCAACGCCCAAGCGCTTGCACGCAGCTTTGCCGGTGGCGGCCTTGGTAAGGGTGATGAACAGCTTGCCATCTTCCACGTCGAAACTGTCCAGCGCCACGAACAAGTCGGAACGGTGGGCCATAAGGGCAATGTCGGGGCGCTTCACCGTGAAGCCGATAACTTTGCGGGCATGCGGATGGAACACGAAGCGGTGCACCTTGCCTATGCGCTTATGCGGGACGCCCTTCTTGTCCAATTCGTACACGGGCACACCGCGCAGGCTGCTTGTTAGGTATTCGCTCTTCTTCAACGGGCCTCCTTCGGGCTTGCCCCAGACATGAGAAACGGCGACCATCGGCCGCCGCTCCGTTGGCCCTTGCGGGCCCTGCGTCCGATTCCCACGATATTGCTTATCGCTACGGGGAACCGAACCGTTATCAAATCGTTTGAGCGCTATTCAGCGGAGGTTTCTTCCTTGGCTTCGGCGGGGGCAACATGCGCGCCCTCTACCGTAGGCTCGGCAGAATCGGCAGGCTTCACCTTTGCGGAAACAGCGGAAGCGGCACCTGCAGCGGCTTCCTTCACGGCACCGGCAGCCTCTGCGGCAGCGGTCTTCGCGCCGGCGGCGGCATCTACCACGGCAGGGATCTTGTCTACTGCGGCATCGCGGGCGGCTTCGGCATTCTTGGCCACCTGGGTGGCAATGCGCTCACGGGCGGCTTCGATCTTCTGGCGAAGCTCATCGCCATTGGCGTCGAACGACTTCACAGATTCGGGGGTGAGCTTCTGCGCACGCTGGGCAACCGCCTTGCGGGCCTCGGCGCCGTTGTCTACCACCGTGTTGATTACCTTGGTGGAAGTGGAAGCCGCGGCCTCCACGAACTGGTTGGCCTTTTCCTGAACCTGAGCAGGGCAAGAAAGGTTGCCGCCCTTCTCGTTGATGACTTCGCCCAGAAGCGCGCGGTTCTCGGAACCGGAACGGGGCGAAAGGAGCAGACCGGCAACAGCGCCTACTGCACCGCCTACGATGAACGTTGCGAACTTGCCCATGATGAACACCTTCCCCAATGATTGTTGTGTATGTTGCCATTATAAGGGCGCGGCAACCTGCGCAAGCGGCAAAACCGCCCGCGGCTGATTCTTGTTGACAAGGCGAAAGATTGGCAAACGCAATCCAGCCGCTGTCCAAAATAAAAACGGAAGAACATGCGCCTACGAAGCAGGGTATTCGCTCGATTCACTCCCAAAACTTTAATTTCGTTGAAGTTTTGGGAGCACGAAAGCAAAAAGGACTCAGCCAACCGGCTGAGCTCTTTGCGGTTAGCTGCTTTAGCGTGCTAAAGAGGGACTGTCCCTACTGGCGCGCGCGGAGCCTGCGGGCGGCGAAGGCCGCCAGGGCCGCGGCGATGGCCGCGATGCCGGCGCCTGCCGCGAGCGGGGC
>CAVDDI010000119.1:0-5112 GCA_963607675.1 bacterium
GCCCTACGCGGTACTGGTCGATGGCGAGCACGGTGCAACCGACACAACCCTGGGGGCTATGGGCGATGAACACGGCGTCTTCCATGGACATGAGGCATGCCATGGAGTTGATCTGCTGGCACTGCAGCCCCTGGGCAAAGCTGCGATCGGCCTTCTTCAGGCACTTCTTGTTGAAATCATCGGCGATCTGAAAGCCCGTGCTGCCGTGGTCGTTCACGCGCCCCGGCCGGCTTTCGCGCACCCCTGAATAGGTAACTGCCATGTTCTACTCCTCTTCAAAACTATCGGCAATCGCAAGCATCTGCCTGTAAGCAATCACCTTTTCGATGGCCGCCTCGGTTTCGGCCACCACTTCGTACGCTTCGATTCCGCGCTGAATCAGGGACGCACGGGCTCCGGGGCCTATCTTCGCAACGATGACGAATGAGCAATCGCCGAGCCTTTCGGCAACTGCGTCTAGGACCGCGTTGTCGTGCCCCTGCCCGCTGCATACCCGCTGCACCCGCCTGGTCTCGATAAACCGGGGCGAGGCGCCACGCAGCGCCTCGTACACCTCGAATCGCTTTGCCCGGCCGAAATGCTGATCGACCAGAAAACCGTCGCTGGTGGCAACGGCACAGCGGATAGGCACCTCGCCGCTTCCATATGCCGCTTTATCAGCCATGGGAAAACGTTTCCTTCCCCGCGATGCGCTTGAGGTAGATCTGCTGACCGTAATCCTTGCCGCCGGGAATGCCCGCGGCGTCGGCGCGGCAATGCTGGCAATGGCGGAACACCGATATATACGGTTCGGCCGCCACGCGGGCAGCATCAACCTGCTTGCAGGTGGGACGGGGAACGTCGGCCAGCCCGCCTTGGGGGATAAGGGGGATGATGTTGTGGATCTTCGCCCCCGCCCCGGATACCGCCTTGGCGATATCCTCGATGTGGCGATCGTTGGTACCGGGAACCAGCACCGTGTTCACCTTCACCGTTGTTCCGCCCTGCGCAACGGCACGGATCCCCTTCAGCTGGTTTTCGATAAGGATCTTTGCCGCCTCTTCGCCCGTATAGCGCTTCCCGTGATAAACGATGTAGTCGTTGAGCCTTGCCTCGATTTCGGGGGCGATGGCATTTACTGTAACGGTGAGGGAATCAATGCCTGCCTCAAGCACTTCCCCGGCCTTTTCCGGCAGAAGAAGACCATTGGTGCTCATGCATTTGAACAAGAAGGGGAACTCTTTTCCTATCAGGCGAAACGTCTCAAGAGCCCACGGCGTTGCAAGCGTATCCCCAGGGCCGGCAATGCCAACCACCGTGATGCTGGGGCATAACTCAAGCGCACGGCGAACCGCATCGACGGCCTCTGCGGGCCGAATGACCTCTCTGGCAACCGCCGGCGCGTTCTTCTTGCTATCGGACGATGGGCAGCAGAACTTGCAGCCCATGTTGCAGCCGGGGCTCACCGGCAAGTGGATGCGTCCCGTGTTCGCAGGCCTGCCCCCATTCGCAAAGCAGGGATGCGCCTTGGCAAGGGCATCGTATGTTGCGGGCATCCCCGTCACTTCCTTTCGGTTCCAGCAGGATCGATGGCGCGAACTAGCTTCGAGCCTTCGCTGTGCGCGTATACCACGCAGCGACTTTCGGCAGCGCACGCTCGATGGGCATCACGATGTCGAACAGGGTTATGGCGTTGGCGGCCAGCAACTTCTGCGCACCTGGGCCGGCGTGCGAGCACAGGATGCATACGCAATCGGCTACAGCCCCAACGCGCTGTTGAAGCTGGGGGCTTGCAGACCCAGCGCAACCATGGCCACCGCCGCACCCACCGCCCGAGCAGCCATATCGAGGATGACAAGGGGCCTCGCGCGATTCGGCGGCACCTTCGTTCTCAGGGTCGACCAACCGGCGCTCGACGAAAACCGCACTGGGCGCTTCCCCTGCCTCTATCCGATAGATATCGAACAAGTGCGCCTTGCCGAACTCCGTATCGATGTTCTTCCCATCGCTCGTTGCGACAGCGATACGTTGATCTTGGGACATAGCGAAGCCCTTAGATGGTTCCGAACTCGAGGAGGATCTCCTCCAAGCGCTCGGATTCCATCGGCGTCGGCACCACGAAATCCTCGTTGTCGATCACCGCCTGCGCCAAGCTGCGGTACTCGTTGGCCTGATCGGAGTCGGGCGCGTATTGGATCACCGTCTGGCGACGAAGCTCGGCCTGTTGCACCACGTTGTTGCGCGGAACGAAGTAGAGCAGCTGGGTGCCCAATTCCTCGGTGAAGGCACGCATAAGCTCCAACTCGCGCTCAACGTTGCGGCTGTTGCAGATGATGCCGCCCAGGCGCACACCGCCGCTGCGTGCATAGCGTTTTATGCCCTTGGCGATGTTGTTCGCCGCATACAGGGCCATCATCTCGCCCGATGCCACGATGTAGATCTCCTGCGCCTTCCCTTCGCGGATGGGCATGGCAAACCCGCCGCACACCACATCGCCCAGAACGTCATAGAACACGAAGTCCAGATCATCGTCGTAGGCACCCAAGTTCTCCAAGTAGTTGATGGAGGTGATGATGCCGCGCCCGGCGCATCCGACGCCTGGCTCAGGTCCGCCTGACTCAACGCATTTGATGCCCTGGAAACCCGGCTTCACGATTTGATCGAGGGAAAGGTCGGTGCCATTCAGGCGAATGGTATCGAGCACGGTCTGCTGAGCCAAGCCGCCCATAAGCAGGCGCGTTGAGTCTGCCTTCGGGTCGCAGCCCACCACCATGACCCTCTTTCCCTGCTCGGCCAATCCGGCAGTAAGGTTTTGGGTTGTGGTGGACTTGCCGATGCCGCCCTTGCCGTAGATTGCGATCTGCCTCATGCTCTGTGCCTCCTTTTGCAAATAGGGTTACAGCTCTACTTCGGCCAGCTCGGGGCGCGGGGCGAAGATGTCTTGGGAAAGGTAGCGCTCGCCGCTGTCGGGCAAGAGGACCACGATGAGCTTCCCCTCGTTTTCGGGCTTGCGCGCCTGGCGGATGCCCTCATAGAGCGCAGCGCCCGAGCTGGGTCCCACCAAAACGCCTTCCTCTTTCGCCAAAAGCTGGGTTACCGCCAAGCCCTCGTCGAAACGGACCCTGGCAATCTCGTCGTACTCGCTGGGATGGACGTTGCCGGGAACGAGGCGGGTGTCCACCTCGGTGAATTTATGGATGCCCGTGATCTCCTCCACGAACTTGCCCTCGGGCGGGATGGACACCGAATCGGGGTGAGGCTCAACAGCCACAACCTTCACCTGCGGGTTCTGCTCCTTCAGGTACTTGCCCGTGCCCGTTACCGTGCCGCCCGTACCGACGCCGGCGATGAAGATGTCCACCCCTCCATCGGTATCGCGCCATACCTCTGGGCCGGTAGTGCGGTAGTGGGCCCCGTTGTTGTTCTCGTTGTTGAACTGCTCGGGAACCCATGAATCGGGGATCCCGGCCGCATATTCATCAACCTGGCTGAGCACATCGAGGATGTCCGGGCCATCGAAACGGGGCTCGAAGGTTGTGGCACCGTACGCCTTCACCAATTGAAGGCGCTCTGCACTGGTGCCCGGCTGCACGGCAATGTGGATGGGGTAGCCCTTTGCCGCCGCAATGGCGGCCAAGCCAACGCCGGTATTGCCGGAAGTGAACTCGACGACCGTGGAACCAGGCTTAAGATGCCCATCTTCTTCAGCGCCCTCGATCATGGAAAGGGCGATGCGGTCTTTCGAGCTCCCCGCCGGATTGAAGTATTCCAATTTGCCGACGATACGGGCCTTCAGGCCGAGTTTTTCCTCAAGGCGGCCGAACTCGACCAAGGGCGTGTTGCCCACCAATTCGGTAATGGAACCATGGATGCCTGCCATTGCTATACGCTCCTCTTCTTCGCCCCAGAGGGGCCTGCTTCGTTAAATCGTTATACACCCTAATACCCCATGGATATAGTGGGAATAAGAAAAAAACTATGAGCAGCTATAGGCAAAATTTAGCTTTGACCTCGCGTTAGACAGGCATTCATACTATTTACCTGGGATTATAGGAATTAAGGGCTCCGTCTGCGAGCATAGGCGGCATCATCAAAAAAAGCGGCAGCTGCTCAACTGCTGAGCAACTGCCGCTTGGTTAAAACGAGGGGATCGCGCTTGCCCCTCGCACAAGGGAGCCAGCCGGAACTACTTGCCGGCAAGCACATCCAGGCTCACCGGCCCAGCAACGGAGCCGTCCGCCATAGCCGCCTTGATCTGCTGATCGGTATAGCCAAGGCCTTTCATGACATCCTCGGTCGCAGAGCCCAACATGCTCGATGGGATGTAGTTGGGAGCTCCCTCTGATTCGAATTGGATGGGAGGAGTGGGAACCCAACGCTCCGCCTCGGGGTACTTGATCTTCACTAGGTAATCGTTCACCAGGGCATTCTCGTCTTCGTAGACATCGTTGGGAGTTTGGCACAACTCGCAGGGAATGCCGGCGTCCTTGAACAGCTTGAGCGCCTCGGCGGCGGTCATCTTCTCCAGCGCTTCATCCAATATGCCCACCACCTCGGCATTCAGGCCGTCGGCGTTCATCTTGTTGCAGTTGCCCAGACGCTCGGAGCCCACCAGGTCGCCACGGCCGATAAGCCCCATGATCTTGTCGTAGTCACGGTCGTACTCAGGGTCGCACATGGCGATGGACTTGCCGTCGCCTGCGGTGTAGACGTTGTTGAACGGGCAAATGACCTCAAGGCGACTCTTCGGGTACGGGTTTCCGTACTGAGCCGAGATCATGCCGGTCATAAGCGCATAGATGGCTGCATGCTGCAAGGCGCAGGTAACGTACTCCCCCTGCCCAGTTTGCCCGCGCCCGATGATGGCAGCGCAGACACCCGCCGCCAGGAACATGGATGCCTGGAGGTCACCGTAGCCGTTGGTGGGTATCATCGGCGCATCGCCGCGGTTCACCGTAGTGCCGAACACGCCGCCACGAGCCATGTAGCAGGTCACATCGAAACCCGGATCGTCCTTTTCCGCGCCTTTCTTCCCGTAGCCCAGACCATGGGCCATGATGAGCTTTGGGTACTTTGTATGCAAGGTTTCCCAGTCCAGGCCCATTTTCTTGAGCGACTTGGTGCGCGTATTGG
>CAVDDI010000120.1:0-5055 GCA_963607675.1 bacterium
CGCTTGGCCATTGTGCGCAGCTCATCAAGCTCGAAACTGTTGGTCGGCTTCCACGTGTTCTTGATCTGCGTATCGACGCCGGTGACATAGGCCCAGGCAAAGCAAGATTCATCGTATGCCGCCGAAAGAGCATAGCTATCCTTCGCGTAGGACCTCTGACGCGCAGAGTCCGTGCCAATGAACTTGACCTCGGAGTAATCGGTATCGGTTGCCGCCTTCATGTAGGCTGAGGCGGTAAGGTACTTCTCCTGCACAACCTCGTTGAAGTTTTTGCCAGGGTTGTCGCTGAGCAGCTTATCGGTGTTGACGTCTTGGACGGTGATATCAAGGTCGCCCGATGTCTTGGACTCGCCGGGGTAATCATTTCTCAACTGAGCCCAATCCACCTTACCGTACAGCACCGTAGAGATATCGTTCGCGTACTCCTGCAGCTCATTCATCGCGAACCTGACGCCCTCGAGCAAAGCATCGTTGCCCTGAGCACGGTAAAGCTGTACGCCGAGCTTCGCACTGTAAAGCGCATAGGCGTTGTTGTACATAACCATGAAACTTGCCAAGAAGGCGCGCTTTGCAGCCTTGGTCTCAACGTCCCAATTGTACTTTGTGTTGACGTACTCGTAGTAGACATCAAGGATGTTCGAGCTGTCGGCCGTACCGGGAACAAGGATGTTGTGCAGAGCGGTGTAGGCACTGGCAATACCGTTCTCGAAACCCTTGTTCTTGGCGTTTTCATCGATGCACTTAAGATAAGTTTCAAGGGCGTCGATGGCTTCCTTGGGCATCCGCGAGATGGACGTGCTGCGTGAGCAGGGGGTTGTGGTCTTCTCCCCCTTATCGTCGAGCTCCATGTACTTGCCCAAGACATTGTCCATGCCCTGAAGCATATCGCTGGTGGTTGAAGAGCACAGGAAGCTCTTCAGGTTCGTATAGGTGTTGGATTGGGTTTGCCAGGCTTGCCTGCCGCTTTGCTCATCGAGCTTCACGTTGATGGTATTTACGGTTGTCTCAACGGAGTCGAGCTTGTCGTTCATCTCGTTGAGCTTGTCCATCACATCATCGACCGAGTATATGTTCGTTTCTTTAGGGAGCAGGTCCATGATGAAAACGCCCACGAAACCAACGATGGTAAATCCTGCCGTTGCATAGTTGAGCAGGTTTTTCCCAAGGAACCTTACCAGGTTGATGCCATGGTTGATGCCAAGGCCCGTTTGGACCGCATCGCTCAGGATGGTCTTTACCCTCGCGTCCGATGCGGAATCACCTGTACCCTTGCGATAGATGGTGTTCATGCCATCAACGACGTTCTTGCTCTCAGCCTCGACAGCCTCTACTCCGGCAGGAAGGGAATTGAACCGACAAACGCTGTTACCTGATTTAGGAATCCAAGACACGTCGTTGGCAACAGGCTCGTCGTTGGAAGCGAGGCTTACGGCATTGGAGCCTTCATCGCCGGCATCCTCGTCGCCCTGGGCACTCTTGAAGGAATCGCCGTCAAGGAGAGGCACATCAACGTCTTCCTCCGGCACGCCGAACGCGTTGGTCGATCCGTTCGTCATACGCAGGTTGATGTTGCTTGCGTACATGTACAGGGCGTCGTAGGGGACTTCATCCGAGCTGTTCATAAGCTCGGCATCGCTGTCGAACTGGCTGTTGGGAACGCTCACCTTGATCTGGAGAACATCCTTTTCGGCATCGCAGACGGAAACTGCCACATTGCCGGCCAGGGTTTCCGTAGACTCGCCCTTTTCGCTGGTTGCTATCTTATAGGCAGAGACGGACGTTGCATCGGTAAGATCGACATCGCCCACCTCTTCGTCTTCTTCCTGGCTGGAGCTAACACCAGCAAGGTAGGTGATGGTGGTGTTCTGGTCATCGCGCTCAAGCTGGGCAGCCCAGGCAGAGGCAACAGGGCTCGTTTCGGCATAGGCGAAGACATCGGCTGCGGAGGTGGTTCCGTCGGTGCTCGCCCCCTCGGGGTAGACGATGGTGTTGTTGTACGTTGAGGTAATCTGGCCGCCGAAGAGCACACCGCAATACGCAAGGGAATCCGTCAGCTCCTTGTAGGCTTCAGCACCCTCTGCATCGTTGACCTGGAACGTGAGCCACGTATAGCCAAGGTCCTCGGTGCATTCCACTACGGCGATGTCGTACTTGGTGGAGTTGAACGAGATGCCCTTCACGATGTCGTCGCTGGTGAACATGCGGTACTCTATGCCGTCGATGCTGAACGTGTCGCCAGTTGCATATCCAGCAAACTCGGAAGTCGTGGGGATGGGCATGCCGACCTCTACACCATCAAGGTCAACAGGCACGCGGAAGCGGTTGGTGCCATCGAAGTACTTACCGTTGTCGAAGGTATGCTCGTTAACGTCGCTGCCCATCGGAGATTCCGAGGTAACCTGTGCGATGCTGCCAGCCGGAGTTGAATAACTCACGCATGCGATGCCATACCCCTGATTCTGATCGGCAAACGGCTGGTTGGTAAGCTCGATGTAACCGTAGTCGGAATCTTCCTCTGCCGCGCCCTCGGGAATGCCGTCGATGATGAAGCGAAGCTCGTAATGGCTGCGGTCCTTAAGCTCAGAGCTCTGCTCGTTCTCGCCTTCCACCTTCACGGTATAGGCGCCCTTGCGAACAGACGCACCCTCAAGGGTGCCGCTAAGCACGATCTTGGATGTATCGAAAGTACTGAACTCGCCGTCGGTCTCAGAGGCACCGGCATAGGCAACCTCAGAAAGCACGGTTACGTTCACGCTGCTCGCACCGACGGGGATAGGCCGATTGAGCTCAAGATTGACGATGTCGGCAGCGGCATCGGTGCTCACGCTGCAGGAAACCGTCGCATCGATCGAAAGGGTTTCGCCACGGACATCAACGTCGATGGCCTTGTCCAAAGAGAAAGGGACATCCGCGCTCGCCGCGCCACCGGTATCAGAGGCACCAGAGGCCGACTGAGACCCCTTGACCTCATCGGCCATGGCCTGAAGAGCACCTGCCGGCAGCAGACTGAACACGAGCAGGCCCGAGACGATTACGCTCAAGGTGGAATGGAAACGGAGCTTCTTTGCCGAGAAAAGGGCTGCGGCGGCAACGATGGCGATGGCTACGATGATGGCCAACGCGGTGAAGGGATCGCCTGTCTTCGGGGTGCTGCCGGCGCCGGAACCGCTGCCATCCCCTTCGCCAGATCCATCCCCGGTCTGGCCGCCTTGCCCGCCGCCAGAACCCTTGGCCAGAACCGCCACCGTGCTCACCGATTCGCCATCGTTCGTTGTTGCCGGTTCCGAGGAAAGCGAGCCGCTTACCAGGCGCCAACCGTCGGGGACCTTGAACGATACCGAATGATCGATAAGCTCTATGCCTACTTCATTCGAGCCAACAACGGTGATCTGCACCTGGTCGTCCGGCAGGCCATCGGTCGATGCCGTGACGTTGAGCGGAAGGAACTCGAAGGGGTCGATCTCGTTGATTGCGGCTTCGGAGCCTGAATCGGCGATCTCGTCTGCAAGCGCAACGCGCGGGACGAACGCAAATGCAAGGATCAAAGCTGCCAGAAACAAAAACACGGCCATGCCGGCACGGTTGCCTGCCGCCTGATTGGCTGCCTGTTTGCAATATGGATTCGCCACTGCTGCCCCTATCGCCGAAACTGCACGGTATACAGAAAGACATTAATCGAATACATAATTCTAAAGCATCGGTACACGAATGCAGAAGCGATCAAAGCACTCAACCAGCTTTTCCGCTGCGGCTAAGCGGCGATCCCCCTTCACAGCCGGGCAGCGAGCTCCGAACCTACTGCGCCGAAGAGCACCATCGCTGCTCCTACGATCTGCCACTCCCCCAAGGTCTCGCCCAGCACAACGGACGAGAGCGCCAATGCGGAAAGTGGTTCCAGGTAATCGCATACCGCCACCGACTGAGCCGGCAGCTTGCTGATGGAATCGAAATACCAGTAGCAGCAAATGCCGCCGTTCAGCAAGCCGAGCACCAGCAACGGGGCCATGTCCGAGGCAGCAGGAATAGCCAACCGCTCGAACCCGACTGCCTGAAGAGCGATGCTCACCGCGAGGGAGAACACACAGGCAGAAAGCATCTGAACGGCAGGGCCGCGCATCCCGCAGGTATCGTTTGCCCGCTTGATGAGGAGGACCATCGCCACATAGGCTGCAACCGTGGCCAAGGCGCACACGATGCCAACGGCCGATGCCCCCGCCCCCAACGCCTGCCCATTGATGAGGGCCACGCCAAGAAGAACGATCGCGAGCCCGACCTTGTGCGCCACGCTAGGGCGCTCGCCCAGCAACCGCGGCGCCAAGGCCACGATAAGCACCGGCCCCAAGCAGTACACCAACGAGGAAATGCCCACACCTACCAGCTGGAACGCCTCGTACTGAACCGTCCAACTTGCCCCCATCGCAATGCCCGAGCCAACAACGAACAGCCCATCGCGACACGAAAGCCTTGCGGGGCGCAGGGCACCAACCAAGCAGAACAGCACACCGGAACCCAGCAAGGTGCGAAGGAACACGATCTCGCAACTTGGCAGCTGTATGACGCTCACCAACAGCCCGTTCATGCCGAACAGCAGCAACGCCGCAAAATACCGCAGATACGCCTTTCGCATTGGCTCTTCCTTCCCTTGCCCTGAAGGAAAGGCTAATGCGGGATGCTATATTCTTATTCTGCATGTTCATAATCTTTTGCATGCGTGTTCTGCATGCTTGATCAGAGAAGGGATCGGAGCATGAACGGACAGCTTGCTCGTTACCGGGCGTTTCAGGAGGTGGCGCGCACCAAGAGCTTCACCGAGGCAGCCACCTCCTTGGGGTACTCCCAATCGGCGGTAAGCCGCCTGGTTTCGGAACTGGAACGCGAATGGGGCATTCAACTGTTCGAGCGATCCCGCGCCGGCGTAAGCCTTACCAACGAGGGGGCGCAGCTCCTTCCTGCGGCGCATGCCCTCTGCCAAGCGGAAGCCGAATTCCATGCCCAGGTAGACGGGTTGCACAACCTCTCTTCCGGGCTTATCCGCATCGGCACCATATCAAGTAC
>CAVDDI010000121.1:0-5002 GCA_963607675.1 bacterium
GCGCTGAAGCGGCAAGCTGCTACCACACGCTTCTCATGCGCTCCTCCGATGAAGGGGCCGCTTCTGCACGCGCATACCTCGGTGGCCGTGATCTCGGCGGGAAGGTCCCCGATCGGTGGGGCCTAGGGTTTGCCCCGGGTCGCAGGAAGCTTGTTACCCATCTGCGTTCTTTGGGTTTCACCGACAAGGAATTGGTGGAAGCCAACCTTGCCGTCAGGGGCCAGCAGGGCATAAACGACCGGTTCTTCAACCGCGTAATGTTCCCCATCAACGACTCACGGGGCGAGTGCATCGCCTTCGGTGGCCGCGTTATAGGGCAGGGCGAGCCGAAGTACCTGAACACCGGCGACACGCCCATCTTCCATAAGTCGGAAGTGCTCTATGCGCTGGACAAGGCAAAGGCGCGGATGGCCAGCACTGGCGATGCCATCGTCGTTGAGGGCTACACCGACGTCATAGCGTTGCACGAGGCCGGGTTCACGAATGTGGTGGCCACTTTAGGCACCTCGCTCACGCGCCAGCATATCCGCCTTCTTTCCCATCATGCGAAGAAGCGCATCATCTACCTCTTCGATGGCGATGAAGCGGGCCAGCGAGCTGCCGACAGGGCCCTTCAGTTCATAGATTCCTCTATCACGCCCGAGGCGGGTGTTACGCGGGTGGATCTCTGCGCCGTTACGCTTCCCAATGGGCTTGACCCTGCAGAGTTCATCGCCGCACAGGGCGCTGAGGCGTTCACCCAGGTCCTCGATGGCGCAGTGCCGCTGATCAGATTCGGCATCGATCGTCGCCTTGGGCGATATGACCTTTCTTCCCCCGAAGGAAGGGCCCGTGCCACCTCAGATGCCCTTTCGGTTCTTGCCCCTATCAAAGACTCGTTGCTGGCCAAGGACTATGCGGTCTACATTGCCAGCAAGGTGCACTCCCGAGAGCAAGACATCCTTGAGCGCTTAGCTGGGCTCAAGCCCCCAACCGTGATAGACGCCGATTCGCGACGCAACGCTGCAGCCGGCCCCCCGCGTCGCAGGATGCGGGATCTTCCCCCGGCGGAGCGCAACCGCCTGCGAAGCGAGCGTGAGTTCTTGAGCCTGTGCGCCCAGAACCCGGCAATGGTGCCCGAATTCATGAACGAGCTTGGGCAAACGGATTGGCACGAGCGGGTGCATGGTGAATTGGCGCAGGTTCTCATCGACCTGGTGGTTGAAGATCCGGATGTTACCGTTGCCGACCTTATCATGCGCGGTCAGTCGCGCTGCAAGTACGCCTCCCGCATCCTCACCTCATCCAGCTTGCCTTCCGGCGCGCCTGCCCACTACACGCTCCGTTTCTTGGCCGACGAGCTTGCCATCGGCGACATGGAGGCCGCGGTGGCATCGATGAGGTCGCAGATGGATGCGGCGCAATCAGCCGAAGAGCAGGACATGGTGTTCCAGAGCATCCTGATGGTGCAGTCCGAGCTCAACCGACTGCGCAAAGGCCATGCCGAAACGGAATAGCCGCATCCATGGCGCTTGCCGCTGGTATACTCAATCATTACGATAATTCCCGCTGTGCCAAGCTGTGCACGGCTATGCACGAAAACGGAAGGATGCGCCATGAAATCCATGAACATCGTTCTTTCCCCCGATCCCATGCTGCGCCAGGTCTGCGAGCCCTGCAAGGTGGGCGACCGGTCCCTGAAGAAGGTTGCCAAGCAGATGCTGCACACCATGTACGCAAACAACGGCTGCGGTTTGGCGGCGCCCCAGGTAGGGCTGGGAATCCGCCTTGTGGTCATAGACTGCTACGACGGCCCCGGCGAGACGTCGAACCCGCTGGTTCTGGTCAACCCCGAGGTCGTGGAAAGGAAGGGCGAAACCATTACCGCCGAAGAGGGATGTCTTTCCATCCCCGGCATCTCGGTTCCCATCGCCCGGCCGGAGATTTCCCGGGTTCGCTTCTTCGACCTTGACGGCAACCAGGTGGAGCTCGAGAGCGGTGGGCTGCTGGGCCGATGCTTCCAGCATGAGATCGACCACCTTGACGGCATCACGCTCTTCGAGTCTTGCTCGCCGATGGACCGTGTGAAGGCATTGCATGATTACAGCGTTGCGCTTGCCAATGGCGCCAAGCCAGGGGAGACCGAGTAGCATGCGCGTTGTGTTCATGGGCACGCCCCGCTTCGCAGCCGTGGTCCTCGAAGCTCTTCTCTCCTCGAAGCATGAAGTGGTTGGTTGCCTCACCCGTCCTGATGCGGTTCGTGGGCGAGGGAAGAAGCTTGTTGCCTCGCCGGTCAAGGAAGTGGCCCTTGCGGCAAACGTTCCTGTTCACGGGTTCTCGTCCTTGCGCTCCGATGAGGCGTTCGAGGCGCTTTCGCAACTGGCTCCCGATGTGGTATGCGTCGCAGCGTACGGCGCCATCTTGCCGCCGCAGGTCCTTGACCTTCCTCGGTTCGGCTGCTTGAACGTCCATGGCTCGCTTCTGCCCCGTTGGCGCGGTGCGGCTCCTGTGGAGCGCGCGATCCTCTCAGGCGACGAGGTTACCGGCGTTGGGGTCATGCGCATGGAAGAGGGGTTGGACACCGGTGCCGTTTGCCATGAGCGCAAGGTGGTCATCGGCGATATGGGTGCGGAAGAGCTTACCCTCAAGCTGGCCCATGAAGGCGGTGAGGCTTTGGTTGCGGCCCTCGATGAGCTGGATGCTGTCGGCAAGCTTTGCTGGCGTGAGCAGCCAAGCGAAGGGGTTGTGTACGCCGAAAAGATAGAGAAGGGCGAACTCGACCTATCGCCCGGCATGTCTGCGCTCGATGCCCTGCGTCATGTGCGTGCCTCCAGTGAAAGCCATCCCTGCCGGTGCAAGATCTCGGGCAAGGGTGTTGCGGTGCAGGCCGCTTCGGTCGTGAGTCAAGACCTAGAGCGCCCCCTTCCTCCCGGCAAGGTGGGCTTTTGGGCGAAAAGGTTGTTCCTGGGCTGCGATGATGCTCGGGATGTTTTGGAATTGGCGCTGGTTAAGCCCGATGGGAAGAAGTCGATGGAGGCTAAGGCCTTCGCGGCGGGAATCCAGGGCATCAAGCAGGGCGGCGTAGAATGGCAGGAGATCAATGGATAACGAGAACAACTCGGGAAAGCCCCGTGCAGGCAAGGGGCCCGCTCGCCCCGCAGGCAACGGGAAGGGCGGCTACAGGGGCGGGAGGCCTTCATCCCAGAGCCGATCCGGTTCCCGCTCCTTTGGCAAGCAGGGCGGAAAACCCGGCTTCCGCGATGGCAAGCGTGGGGGTGGCAAGCGCTTTGATCAGGCTTCCGGCAAACCCCGTACCGGCGCACAACGCCGTGATGGGGATCATCGTCCATCGGTCGATTCCGACCGAGGCGCGAACAGCCGTGGGTATCGCAGCAAGACTGCAAGTGACCGCACAGAGGGCGGATACAAGGGCAGTTACCGTGGCGGTGACCGCAATCGTAGGCCGGCTGGCAAGCTCTCCGGCTCCGGCAAGCCCCGTTCCGGCTTCAAGCGCAGCGGAGGCGACGGCAGCGGCTTTTCTCGCAACGGCAGCAAGGGCTCAGCTTCTGGCTTCAAGGGAAAAAGTCGTTTTGAGGGCAAAACCGCTGCTCAAAACTCGGAGCGCAGGTCTACCGGGTTCCGTGGCTTCGAGAACACCCGCAATCCCGAGGGCACGAAGAGCCTGGGATATCGTGCCGGCCAAGGGAAGCCTAAGGGTCAGGGAAAGCCTTTCACTAAGGCCACTCCCGCCCGTCTCCTTTCCCTCGAGGTGCTCACCTACGTCAGGGAGCAGGGGTGCTACCTTTCCGAGGCCATCGACAAGTTCGTCACTCATTCAGACAAGCCTGCGGTTGAGCGTTCGTTCGCTCGCGTGCTTGCCACCGAGGTGGTTTCGCGCAAGGGTTGCCTCGATGAGCTGATCGACTCGGTTATCGACAACCCGCAGGATATCCAGCCTGATGTGCGCGATGCCCTCCGTATGTCTTTCTGTGAGTTGTTCTATCTTGGCAAACCCGACCACGTGATAGCCGATCAGGGTGTAGAGCTGGTGCGATCCGTTGCCCCGCAGGCTTCTGGACTGGCCAATTTCGCTTTGCATCGCGCCATCGAGCTGAAGGATACCTTCCCGTTCGGTAACCCCGAAGAGGATGCGAAGGCTGCGGCGCTGCAGGAGGGCTTCCCTGCTTGGATGGCTCAGAGGCTCTCTTCCGACCTTGGCGGCGTCGAGTCCCTTCGCTTCATGCAGCGCTCCAACAAGCCTGCGCCGCTGTTCTTCATGTTGAATCTGGCGCGCGTTGATGGGCCGAAGACCCTTTCCGCCCTGGTTGATCGGCATGTGAAGGTGGTTCCCGTTTCCAAGATGGTGGATCTTCCCTGTGCCATCCCCGCCTTCGGGTTCGCTGAGCGCAAGGCGGTTACCGACGAGCTGGTATCCCGCTTGCTTTCCGAGGGGTCGCTGGTGATCTCCGATGTCGCTGCCCAAAGTGCCGCCGCGTTGGCAATGCCCGAGAAGAAGCCCCGGCGCTTCTTGGAGATCGGGGCAGGTCGTGGCACCAAGACCATCATGCTGCAGAACGTCGCCCTCAGCCGCTTCGGTGAGCAGATCGTCCTCGATACGCTCGATATGGACCCTCAGCGCACGCGCGAACGCGAGAAGCATCTGGAGGAAACCTCTATCAAGCAGGATCAGGTGTTCGTGAAGGACGCTACCAACCTCAGCTCGCTGCCTGCAGGTGCCTACGACGCGGTGCTGGTGGACGCTCCGTGCTCGGGCATCGGCACGTTGCGCCGTCATCCGGACATCCGCTGGCGCATGAACGAGCACGATGTCTCCTCTCTCGCGGAGGTTGGCAAGAAGATGCTCGCCCAGGCTGCCCGTTTGGTTGCCGAAGGAGGCCAGCTCACCTTCGCTACCTGCACGGTCCTTCGCGAAGAGAACCAAGAGGTAATCGAGTCCTTCTTGGCAAGCGATGCCGGGACGGCTTTCACGGTCGAGCGCATGGTTTGCGCCGATGCCCTGTAC
>CAVDDI010000122.1:0-4949 GCA_963607675.1 bacterium
CTTACCCTCGAGTTCCCTATGGGGCACGCCCTGCTTCTTCTTGGCCTTGAGCTCTTCGGCAAGATCGATCATCTCGGTGATCTCGTCGGGGGTGAAATCAAGCAGTTTCAGGAAATGGCGACCAGAGAGAGTACCAGCCATCGAAGCCTCCTATGCTATCCGGGAAACCCGGTTATCGGATGATTTGGCAGCCAAACAGGCTTGCCCCATTATGGCACAGAAAACCCCACCCCCTACGGGCCGCGAAGCGACGCACATAAAGGATGGGGCTGGAGGTGGCAGGAACGCAGGCGATTGCGTAAGGAAAGCTCTGGCGAAGAGCTACTCCCCCATGTTCATTCCCTTGTATACACCGGTGACTGCATACTCCACCCACTCGGCGATGTTCACCGCATGGTCTCCCACGCGCTCAAGGTACTTGGCGATCATGAACAGATCCAGGGCCAGGGTCTCGTCGGGCTCGTGCTCTATGATGTGACGCATGATCTCGCGTTTCGACTCGTCGAAGAGCCCATCGACCGACTCGTCCTTTGCGGCGCAGGCACGGGCCTTCTCAAGGTCAAGGTCCACATACGAGGCAACAGCATCACCCACCTGAGCGCTGGCCAGCTCCGCCAAGGCAAGAAGCGAAGGGAAAGACGCGAAATCGGCCTTCCCGCCAAGGCTCAGGGCGATCTCGCAGATCTCGACGGCCTGATCACCGATACGCTCAAGGTCGGTAACCATCTTCAAGGCAGCAGTCACTGCGCGCAGATCGGTTGCAACCGGCTGCTCCCGAAGAAGAAGGCGAAGGCAAAGGCGCTCGATGGCGCGCTCCTGATCGTCTACGATTGAATCGTTCTGCGTTATGAGGTACGCCCTGGTCTCATTGCCCTCGCGAACCGCCTCGAGCGATCCGCTCAGCGCATCCTCTACCAGGGTACCCATCTCTATAACGTCTTTGCGGAGCGTATGGAGCTCCTCGTCGAATACCGGCCGTGCCATATCAGCCAAACCTCCCTGAGATGTAGTCTTCGGTGCGCTTGTCCCTCGGATTGGAGAAGATGGTCTGTGTGGGCCCGCATTCCACCATCTCGCCCAAAAGGAAGAATGCCGTGGTGTCCGAGATTCGGGCAGCCTGCTGCATGTTGTGCGTAACGATGATGATCGTGTAGTTCTTCTTCAGCTCGCCTACCAGCTCCTCGATCTTCGAGGTTGAGATCGGATCCAATGCGCTGGTGGGCTCGTCCATCAACAGCACCTCGGGCCCAACGGCGAGAGCGCGCGCAATGCAAAGGCGCTGCTGCTGCCCACCGGAAAGGCCAAGGGCGTTCTTCTTAAGTCGATCCTTCAGCTCATCGAAGATCGCAGCCTTGCGCAGCGAGTCCTCGACGATCTCGTCGAGCTCCGCCTTCTTCTTGATTCCGTGGGTGCGAGGCCCAAACGCTATGTTGTCGTAGATCGACATGGGGAACGGGTTGGCCTTCTGGAACACCATGCCGACCTTCTTACGCAGCACATTCACGTCGAAGCGGTCGTAGATATCCTGCCCGTCAAGGGTGATCCGGCCGGTGATCTTGCATCCCTCAACCAAGTCGTTCATGCGATTGAGCGACTTGAGCAAGGTGGACTTGCCGCAGCCGGAGGGGCCGATCATGGCCGTAGCCTTGTTCTTCATGAATGAGATGTTGATATCGGTAAGAGCCTGGTAATCGCCATAGAACAAGTCCATGTGCGAAACCTCCATCTTGGGGAGGTTACTCATCGCTCATCCCTCCTTTGGCAATACGCTTCGCAACGGCAGAGGTTGCGAAATTGATCAGTAAGACGAACAGCAGCAAAAGGACTGCCGTGGCGTAGGTTGCATCGATATGCAGGCCCTCGCTGGCAAGCAGGTACATATGCACCGCCAGCGTTCGTGTGGAGCTGAATACCGATTCGAGGACCGCCGCGATGGATCCAGCGGTGTATATGAGGGCTGCAGATTCACCAACCGTCCTGCCGATGGCAAGGATGATGCCGCCAAGGATACCGGGGATGGCAGAAGGCAGAACCACGCGAAGCACCGTGCGGAAACGCCCGGCCCCCAAACCGAAGGAGCCCTCGCGGTAGAGGTCGGGAACCGCAAGCAGGGCTTCCTGGGTGGCGCGCATGATGATCGGGAAGGTCATGATGGCCATAGTGCATACACCCGCTAGAAGCGAAAGCCCCCACTGCAGGTAGTAGACGAAGAACAAGAGGCCGAACAGGCCGTAAACGATGGAGGGGATGCCTGCCAGCGTCTCGGTGGCAAGCGCCACGATGCGCACGAACCAATTGCCACGGTCGGTGTATTCGTTCAAGAAGATAGCCGCCCCGATGCCGAACACCGAAGAGCAGCTTACCGACAGGAGTATGACGATAAGCGTGTTGAGCAGCGCCGGCATGAACGAGCAGTTGTCGGATGTGTACTCGAGGGAGAACATCTCGGGCTTGATCTGGGGAATGCCCATGATCAAGATGTAGCCGATGATGAAGCACACCGCGCAAATGGTAAGAGCGGTGGCAACATGAACCAGGCCCCGGAACACCCAGGACGATGCTTTCGCCGGCTTGGAATGGGAGAGCATTGCGCTATCGGCCATTCTTACCCCTCCTCTTCAGTGCGGAGAATGCGAAATTGATGATAAGGATGAAGACGAACAGGACGCATGCGGTGCCGATAAGGGCGCCTCGGTGGAGATCCGCCGCATAGCCCATCTCCAACACGATGTTCGCAGTCATGGTACGTACACCATCGGTGATGGCATAGGGCATCTTCACCTGGTTGCCGGCGATCATGATGACTGCCATGGTCTCACCGATGGCACGGCCGATGGCAAGGATGATCGAGGCCAGGATGCCGGAAACGGCAGCGGGAAGGACAACCTTCATGACGCTTTGCTCATGGTCGGCGCCAAGCGCAAGCGCTCCCTCGTAGTAGCTTTGGGGCACTGCGCGCAGAGCGCTCTCAGACAAGGTGATGATCGTAGGAAGGATCATGACACCCAAAACCAAGGAGGCGCAAAGTATCGACTGGCCCGTGCCGCCGATGTTGTCGCGGATGAACGGAACCAGCACCACAAGGCCGAAGAAGCCGTAGACGACCGAGGGAATGCCTGCCAGCAGCTGAACACCGCTCTTGGCGATTCTGGAAACGCGCTCCGAGCCGAAGCAGGCCAAGAAAACCGCGCAAAGGATCCCCAGCGGCACGCCAACCAGCAGGGCGCCGGCCATGACGTAAAGGCTTCCGACGATCATTACGCCGATGCCGAACACCTCGCTGGAAGGCTTCCAGGAGGTGCCGAAGATGAACTCCGGCAGTCCGATCTGGGCTATGGCGGGAATGCCATTGCCGAAGATGAAGATGCAGATTACCAAAACTGCAGCCACCGAGATGGCTGCAGCCAGGCCAAAGAGCATCTTCGCGATAAGCTCTTTCGTTTGAGTCATAGGGGTTAGCCGATCTCGCTCCACTTGGTGATCTCGCCAGTGAAGATCTGCTTCACCTGATCGCTGGTGAGGGAGTCGACGTTGTTGCCCTTGTTCAGGATCACGGCGATACCATCGGTAGCGATAACGGTGTTCTGAGCGCCCTGAGCGGTCTCGGAATCCTTCAGCTCGCGGGAGGCCATGCCCAGATCGCAAGCACCCTCGATTGCAGAGGTTACGCCGGTGGTGGAGTCAGACTGGTTTACCTCAACGGTGACATTGGGGTTCAGCGCCTTGTAAGCCTCGGAGAGCTTCTCCATTACCGGGGTAACGGAAGAGGAACCGGCTACGGTCACCTTGCCGGAAAGGCCCGATGCGCTGTAGGAGGCAGTGGCATCCATGGGGATGTAGCCCTCTTCCTCAACAACCTTCTGGCCCTCGGCGGAAAGGATGAAGCTCATGAAGTCCTTGGCTACGTCGCTGAGCTCCTTAGAGGAATTGGTAACCACGTTGAAGGGACGGGACACCTTGTAGGTGCCGCTCTTCACGTTTGCAGCAGATGCCTCGGCGCCGTCGATCTTTGCAGCCTTGACCGTGTCGTCGAGCGAACCAAGCGAGATATAGCCGATAGCATCGGTGTCGTTGGCAACCGTGGTCTTCATAACCGCAGTGGAATTGGTGATGGCAGCAGAATCGGTGGTCTTGTCTACCTTCTTGCCGCTATCGTCCTTTTCCTCGATGCCGAACAGCTCGATGAAGGCACCGCGCGTGCCGGAGCCGTCTTCACGGGAGGTAACGTTGATGGAGGCGTCCTGCGAAGAGGAATCCTTAGAGTCGTTGCTGCCGCAACCCGCCAGCAAACCGCATGCGGCAACCATGCAGGCACCCATGGCGATGGCGAGAACCTTGTTCCTTACGCTTGTCACTTTCACTTTCCTTCTTTCTCTTACTTGGGCGATTGGCCGAATCCGGACATCGGCCCGCCTCTTTGCAGGTACATCATGGAAGGCGAAGGAGATCGAATGGTTACACAGGCCTGAAAGCTGGTTATCGCTGCGTAAACCGGCTGCGTGTTTCTTAGAATGTTGTTAAACACATCGGTACAACCGGCGGATGACGCATAATTTAGGTAACAACTGAAAGGAAAAGCCGTGACTACTATCCTGCTCATCGAAGACGATCCCACCATCCGCCTTGCCACTGAGTTCTCGCTTACGAAGCACGGCTACGCGGTAAGCTCTTGCGAAGATGGCGTTTCTGGCTATGAGACAGCACTTTCCATTGAGCCCGACCTGGTGCTCCTTGACGTGATGCTCCCCGGCATGGATGGCTTCGAAGTGGCAAAACGGCTGCGAAACGAAAGCTTCAACTCCCCCATACTCATGCTTACGGCCCTTGATTCCGATGAGGACAAGATAAAAGGGCTCGATGCCGGCGCAGACGATTACGTCACGAAGCCTTTCAGCACCGAGGTGCTGTTGGCGCGCATACGGGCAAACCTGCGCCGTTCGGAGATGGAC
>CAVDDI010000123.1:0-4938 GCA_963607675.1 bacterium
ACACTACCTCACCGAGCACAACAAAGACCTCACGCTGGAAAAGTACGATACCTACGCTGCTGCTAAGACCGCGTTCGAGAACAACGCCAATGCAGTTTGGGCAAACGACAACACCGAGGTTATCGCCTTCGCCAACCAGGGCGGCTCCGAGTACGTTGTGGGCATCGAGAAGCTCGGCGACTCCGATACCATCGCTCCCGCCGTTACCAAGGGCAACGATACCCTGCTGAACTGGATCAACGAGGATCTGAAGGTACTCGGCGCAGAGAACTTCTTCCATGCCGACTACGAGAAGACCCTGCTCAGCACCTACGGCGCCGATTACGAGAACACCCTCGTTGTCGAGCCTGGCCAGAACTAATACTGCAGAAGGGGAGCAAGCCTAGGCAAAACGCCCGAGACCTTGCTCCCCTTTCTAATGCCTCCCCAGGTTTCATAGGGATCAGCTCATAACGATCCTTCATCAACGGCCAAAATCCGGCCAGACGAAGAAAGGGACCCAACCGGGTCCCTTTCTTCGTTCCTTGGCTAAGCTTGCGCCGCTGCTCCCCCTTACGGACGCAAGCCAGAACCGCCCTGGATCGTGATGGTCTCGCCCGACACATACGAAGCCATATCGCTTGCCAGGAATACGGCAACTGGGGCAATGTCGGTCTTAGGATCACCGAAACGTCCCAGCGGAATGCCCTTGATGGTTGCGGCGAAGGTATCGGGATACTCTTCCTTCCAAGCGGCCAGTTGCTCGGTCATAGCCAGCGGGCAGATCACGTTGGCGCGGACGCCGTCAGGGCCCCATTCGGTTGCCGCAACACGCGTCATACCGCGAATGCCTTCCTTTGCAGCTGCATAGCTGGATTGACCGGGCTTGCCGAACAGGCCGGCGCCGGAAGAAAGGTTCACTACCGAACCCTTGGTCTTCTTCAACTCGGGGAACGCATGCTTCATGTAGAAGAACGCGGCATACAGACCGGAGTTGATAGCCAGGTCGAAGTCTTCCTTCGAATGGTCTACCAGGTTCACGCCCGACTTGGATGCCTGGGCGTTGTTCACTACGGTATCGATCTTGCCGAAATGCTCTACCGTGGCAGCAATTACCTGCTTTACGGCCTCCTCGTCGGAGCCTTCCGCTACAACATGCATGACATCGACGCCGTACTGCTCCTTCAGCCGAGCCTCGGCATCGATAAGGCGCTGCTCGTTGCGCCCGGTGATGCACAGATTCGAACCCTCTTCAGCGAACGCGCTGGCAATACCGAAGCCGATGCCCTTGCCGCCGCCCGTAACGATCGAAACGTTTCCTTCAAGAAGTCCCATAACGGTCCCCTTTCGTAGCAACAGGTGTTCTGTGCAACACAATGCTAGGAATCGTCCGGTGATTTGGGGTGATTATTGGGCTTTAGCGGTGTATCTCTGTCGGTGGACGGTATTTCTATCTTTATGTGGATAGCTTATCTTCCGTTCGCAAACCATGAACGGTTTTCCTGCTCCAAGCCGAACCACCACCCAAGCACGGGCCTTGGCGCCCATATGCTGCCGCAAGCTATCCATGCCGGCATGCGAGGCCTGCCGCCGAACAAACGCTCGGCCCGGGGTGTTCATGGCTCATGCCTAAACAGAGCCAATCCCCGTCACAGGGCAAGCTCGCATCAATGGCAATACTTCGCGCAAGAAGGGCAGGCCGCCATGCCGCCCAGCGCCGTTTCACGCAGCTCGTAGGGAAGGCTGCGCCCAACCTTGTACATGGCATCTACCACTTCGTCGAAGGGAATCTTCCCCTCTATGCCGGCGAGCGCCAATTGAGCCGCAGAAAGCGCGTTCACCGCAGCAGATGCGTTGCGCTTCTGGCACGGCGCCTCCACCAATCCGCCGATGGGATCGCACACCAGCCCCAGCATGTTCGCCAAGGCGTAACTTGCTGCGGTAAGGCACATGCGCGGCGTGCCACCTAGCAGTTCCACCGCCGCACTTGCAGCCATCGCCGCAGCAGAGCCTATTTCTGCCTGGCAACCGCCCTCAGCGCCCGCCACCGTGGCGTTGCGGGCGATGATCGAGCCAACGATGGAAGCATTTTCCAATGCTTTGGCCAACTCCGCATCACCGAATCCATGCCGCTCCTGCAGCGTGAGCAACACCGCGGGGATAACGCCCGCCGATCCTGCTGTGGGAGCTGCCACAATCAAGCCCATTGCTGCGTTCGTTTCCAGCACGGCCACCGCATTGCGTGTGGCAGATGCGATCATGGAGCCGCGAACGCCCGCCCCTAGGTCTTCCAATTCATAAAGCTTCGCCGCTTCGCCTCCAATCAACCCGCCCATAGAAGGCCGCGGAGATGCAACAGGGGCCTCGGCGGATGCCCGCATAACCTCGATAACCCGCTCCAAATACTCACGGATGGTATCGGCGGATGACCCGCGGCTAGCCAATAGCGCACGCTCGCGAACGTCGGCCGCATAGCTCAGCGACACGTTGTTTTCCTCGCAGAATGAAAGCAGCTCGGCCGCATTGGCAAAATCCAACCTACGGAATTCCGCCAGCGCGACCTCTGGGTCGATCAAGGACGGCTCGTCGCTCAAACTGCGATGCAGGCCATCCGCAGGAATGAAGCGGACCGACTTCACCGAAGGGAATTCCAGGATCTTCGCTATCACCCTTGGCGGCACCGGGTCGTCAACATCCATAACCGTGAATGCATCCCCGCCCTGGCGCGTGCGGTGCATAGCCGAGGTGCCGATGTTGATCCCCGCATCGCCCAGGGTACTGGCGATATGAGCAAGCGTTCCCGGCAGATCTTGCTGACGGACGATCATGCTGTTGAACTCGCCGGTGATGTGAACATCGATGCCGTCGATGCGCACCAGTTCGGCCGCGCCCCCGCCGATGGACACGCCGCGCGCCACCACCTCGTTACCGTCAACGTCGATCACACGCACCTCTACCGTGTTGGGGTGGCTCACCTTGGTGGCGGGGTCCGGCTCGAATACGAAGTCCAAACCGTTACTTCGCGCCAAATCGAACGAATTGCGAATCTGCAGGTCGTCGGTATGAAGCCCTAGCAATCCTGCAACAAGAGCCCTGTCGGTGCCATGACCATGGTAGGTGTGCGCAAACGATCCGTACAACGTGAACGTGGCCTCTTTCGGCTCTGCCTCAAGCAAGTTTCGCACCATACTTGCAATGCGCAAGGCGCCCGCCGTATGGGAAGACGAGGGCCCAACCATAATGGGTCCAACAATATCGCGAATGCTCAACGGCTTCATGTGCTGCTCCTACAAATCCGAGTCAATAGCATTGAACAAGGATACCAGCGGCGCAGCGGAAGACCGCCGCAACATAAAGCTTTAGCCAGATCGTGACATTCCGAATGGCTGTCCGCTGAAAAGCCAAGATTTGCGCACTCACCGTGCCAAAACGTGCACCCTGATCCACGACAAGCTAGGATCAATCGAGTGGGCGAATGCATGCTCATTGCAAGGATGCGTCTACTCGGATCTGCGAATCTCAGAAAGCAAACACCCGGCATAGGGCATCACAGAGTTTGTTCAATCTAAGATATAAGCGCCTAAGGGAATCGCCCGCAACTGCCACCATCCTCGATCTAAACCTTTAGCGATACCGCGACATTTAAGCAAAATAGCTAATGCCTCATCGCCTGCAAAACACCCTTCGGGCCACTGATGGCCAAGTAGTATGCGGCCTTGTTCGCTTTATTGGGTTTGTCGGGGAACAGCTGCTGGAACTTCTTGGGGTGCCCCAGCAGAAAACGCAGATTGTCCTCTTGCCACTTCCCGAACAAGCTCTTGTCGAACGAACGCTCCCTCATGCCGCGCTGAAGGTCCTTGTGCATCCGCGGGAAGAACTCTTCCCTGCCCTCGCTGCCCAAGCGAGCGAAGTTCCACATATAGCTGTCATAACGCAGACGGTATAGCACCTTGGCAAGGCTCTCCTTATCTGGATCGCCCTGAATGAACTGCTCGCAGGAGTTCAACTCCTTCACCACGCACATGGCCTTCTTCGAGTCGTTAACCGAAGAAGACTCATTGTCCTGCCGATAATGCAGGATCGGCTCATTCGACATAACCACCTTGCCGGCAGCACACCAAACCTTGAACTGGAAACCCATATCCTGGTAGCTGGCGCCTGCCGTCTCAAGGAATGAAATGCGGTTCTCCAGCAGCATCGACCTGCGGTAGATCGCCGACCAGATGGAAGGGATGGTGAAGAAAACCTCTCGGTAGTCACGAGGGTCGAACGCCTTGTCGAACGTAGGGGCTTGGCAGGCCTCGATAAGCTGATTCTTTTCGCTTTTCGACCAATAGAACCAGTAGTTTGCTTTCGCCACATCTGCATCGTTGCAGGAAGCCAAACCGTACAACAGCTCAAGCGCATTCGATTCGAAGAAATCATCGGGCTCAAGGATGGCGATGTACTCACCACGGGCCTCGCGAATACCGCGGTTCATAGAGGCACCGTAGCCGGAATTATCCTTGTCGATAACCCGGAATCGACTGTCTGTATCCAGGTATTCCTGGATAATCGCACGCGATCCATCGGTCGAGCCATCGTTGATGCAAAGAACCTCAAAGTCCTTGAACGATTGCCCTACCAGTGAGTCAAGTGCCTGTCGAAGGTACTTCTCGGTATTGTAGATAGGCACCAGAACACTGATGGCAACTTGGGGGGAACCCGTAAAGATCTGAGCCTTCTCTTCCGCCAATTTGGCTTCCTGCTCAGATTTGATATCGCGCTTACGTTTAGCCATAAATCCCCCTCTTTGTCGCAGGAATTAGTATAACGAAACGAATGGCGAGCAAAGCGTGGCGTGAACGGGCTGGGCTACAACCTCGAAGAGAGCAAGCACTCTGAGATCGCCCACAAACGTAAAGAGCCCCGCAAGGGGCCCAGGACGCAGGAATGCCCTGCATGAGCGGAACTTCCTAT
>CAVDDI010000124.1:0-4910 GCA_963607675.1 bacterium
GTTCCGCACAAGGCGGGATACAAGCTGGTCGGGTGGCTTTACAAGGATACGCGCGAAGCATTTTCCTTCGATACTCCCATTACCGAGGACATCACGCTTGTTGCCAACTATGAAAAGGCGGACGACTGCACCATTACGTTTGATGCGGGGGAAGGCAGCTTCCCCCGTCTTGCCGGTCGTATCAGCTACCGCATCGAAGGCCTCACCAAGCGAGCCGTAATACAAGCCGTCGCATTCAGCAACAGCATCCTTCCAAACAGGCTTGAGGACTAGGTCCGTAGTAACTCTGGTGCTGAAATCGTAACGATCCGTCCCGTTGAGCGACCAGTAGGCAAAGACCTTGCCGGCAAGCACAGGCTTCTCCGAGGGCTCACAACCAGCAGCGGTATCGTCATAGGCGACCATCTTGGTGTAGTCGGCACCAGAGGGGAAGCTGCCCTCACCCGTATCGAAGGCGATCTTGCAGTCGTCCGCCTCCTGATAGCTGGCAACAAGCGTGATGTCCTCGGTAATGGGCGTGTCGAAGGAAAACGCTTCGCCCGTCTCCTTGTTGCACCACCCGACCAGCTTGTATCCCGTCTTGTGCGGAACCTCGGGTTCGGTGGCTGTCTTGCCACGGCCAACAACCTGAGCCTCGGGGGCAGGAGAACCGTCGCCGGCGTCGAAAGCTACCGTTCTGGTTACGTCTTTGACCTCGGAACCGTACCTTTCCGCAAGCTCCTTGGCAGCCGCTTCGTCGCCCTGGGCAAAATATGACCTGCCGCCGAACGAGTACCTATAAGCCGTGTAACTAAGCTCAACATAGGTGTAGGAGATTGAATCGGCTTGATCCGTGCTGGTAACCGACCAACGGCCGTCGCTGCCTTTCACAACAGCCTTCCCCTGAACGTACATTCCCACATCCGGGTAACTGAAGGTTCCACCTTCGACATAGGCATATGGACTGTTGTGGTCCGCCTTCAGCTCGATCATCGACGAGCCCTCTGGCGCAGTGAACGTTCCGGAATCGATAAGAAGCCCGCACCTACCCGGCGCAGCGCTGAAGACAGTGGAAACGAATGCAAGGGCACCGGAACCGGCTTTGCGCTCGTAGGTGCCGCCATTGACCTTCAGCATATTCGTATTGACGCTAAGGCAGTAGTTATCCTGGCTAACTATGGTGCAGTTGTTGATGGTGAAGTAGGTATTGTTGGTGTGCAAACCTTCGCCACTGCCGTTATTGATGATGACGGCGTCGTTGATGGTGCACGTTGGATGACCGGTGTAGGTGGGGTTTGTGTCCTCGATGGCATTCTTGGCACTGTCGGCAGAAAGCTCAAGCTTATGGCCATTGAAGTTGATGGTAATATTATCGCCCCAGGTCACAATCGGGTAACTCAGATCGCTTGCAACGTTATATGTCGCATCCCTCTCCTTCAGCTTAATGACACCCTCGTCATTAGCATCCGCATCAGAGATGTCATAGGTACCCGCCAAGGCCACATTGGGGGAAACGAACGCGAAAACAGCCGCCAACGCAGCGGCGAAGAGTATGCCGAAAACACGAGGACGCTTCACAGATAGCTCCTTCTTGCAAAGTTATATCTACCCAGTATAGCAGGCACGACAGAGCACAGAAGAGCACACCCTCCCAACATCCTGCCGCCCAATAAACCACCAACGGCAGAAACAAAAAACGCCCGAAAGGGCGTTACTGGACTTGCATTATTGGACAAAACAACGAGCGGGATTCTGACGAGTGCAGATGGGGGTGAAAGCGGGCGCCAGGCGTGCTTCACACGTCCAGCCCGCTTGGAACCCCAGCTGCGCCATCAGAATCCCGCGCAGCGTCGATGCGCTTCGCTAGTCCTCCGCCGTTCGTCAGAACGTCGCAACCTACACGATCTTCTTGCCGAACACCGCAGCGATCTCTCGCAGCTGGGCAACCAGCTCGGTGAACTGGGCAGGCGTGAGCTGCTGAGGACCGTCGGAAAGAGCCTCTGCCGGGTTAGGGTGCACCTCGATCATGATGGAGTCGCAACCAGCGGCGATGGCCGCATAGGCCAGCGGCGGCACCAGGTCGCGCACGCCAGCGGGATGCGAAACGTCAACGCAGATGGGGAACATCGACTGCTTATGGATCACCGGCACCGCGCTGATATCCAACGTGAAGCGCGTTGCCGTCTCGAACGTGCGCAGACCGCGCTCGCACAGCACGATGTTGTCGTTGCCGCCCAGGGTAAGGTACTCGGTTGCGGAAAGCCATTCGGAGATGCTGCCGGCAAGGCCGCGCTTCAAAAGCACCATCTTGTGCGACTGCGCAGTTACCGCGCCCACGTTCTTCAGCAAGCTGAAGTTCTGCATGTTGCGCGCGCCGATCTGCAGGCCGTCCACATAGGAGTGCACCATCTCGCAGTGAGCGGAATCCATAACCTCGGTAAGGGTCTTCAGACCGTACTTCTCTGCGCCGGCCTTCATGATCTTCAGGCCCTCTTCACCCAAGCCCTGGAACGAATGGGGGTTCGTGCGGGGCTTGAAGGCGCCGCCGCGGATCCAGGTAAGGCCCAGGCCGGCAATGCACTCGGCTACTTCGTTGAACTGCTCTTCCGATTCCACGGAGCACGGGCCGGCGTAGATGGTTATCTCGTTGGTGCGCGTTCCGTAGTTGGGGATGCTGGAGAGGGGCTTAATCACGTGAGGGTACCTCTTTCATAACTTTCAATATGCCGCGATAGATTTCCGTGAGGTTCTCGTTGTACAGAGGGCCGTCGTTATAGGAGGAAACGCGGGCGAAGATCTCTTCCTCGCGCTTGGGGTCGTACAGGCCCATGTGGGCATCGGGCTTAAGGGCACGGATGTCCAGCGAATGGCCAGCGCGCTCGTTCAGCAGGGCAACCAGCTTCTTGTCGATCTCGTCGATCTGGGCGCGGTGCTTTTCGATCTCCTGGAAAGCTGCATTCTGTTCTGGCATTTTGAATTCCTTTCGTAAGCCAAAAGCACCGTGGCTTCAGCACGGTGCCCACCAATGATAACAAACCTGTATATGTTGTAAGCCGAATTTATATACCTTCCGGCAAACCGCATGTCAGAGCAGGTACACGGTGCCCAAAAGGGAATGAGCTTACTTGCGAGAGGGGTCGTTGATGGCGGCAATGGCCAGAAGCGCCACCGCAACCATGATCCCGAATTGCCCGAAGAACAGGTCGGCCTTCCCGACCACATACGCCGCCAAGGCAATGAGGATAATGACCAACGCTGCGTAATTGCAGGTTCGGGAGATAAGCTTATTGGTACGTTCACGCAGATGGACACGCTCTTCTTCAGAGAGCTCTTTCCACTTGGGTCTTTCGCGCTTCATGCTCATACCGAAAGGATACCCCACATACAGGGCAACGGGCTAGGGAAGCACCGATTAAGCCCGTCTTGCCCTGTGCGCGCGGCGAATGCGCGGAACGCGAAAGCCGAGGGCGCCCACCGGCATGGCGAAGCGGGGCTTGAGCATTCCGGGCACCGCTACGCGTGCGCAGAGCCGCCGGAGCTATTCACCGCCCCTAGATAAGCCCCACTGCCTTGGTTCCGAAATAGCCCAGCACAACAAGGCCCACGAAAATGCGGTACACGCCGAATACCGTGAAGTCGTTCTGCTTGATGTAGCCCATAAGGAAGCGAATGGCGATCATGCCCATAACGAAGGCGGAAACGATGCCCACCACAAGCACGACGATCTCCACCTGCGTCATGGCGATGCCGGCCAGGAAGAACTTCACTGCCTTCACCATGCCCCAGCCGAACATGACGGGAATAGCCAAGAAGAAGGTGAACTCGGCCGCGGCGGTACGCGAGCAACCGCACAGCATGCCGCCGATGATGGTTGCGCCCGAACGGCTGGTGCCGGGAACGATGGCCAACACCTCGAAGAAGCCGATCTTCAGGGCCGTTTTCCAATCCATCTCGTAGGGATCGGTGATGCGGAACAGGGCCTTATCCACGCTTTCAGGGTCGGCGATGTCGATGGCGCGGGCATGCTTGCCCACTGGCCGACCAGCCTGGTCGAGCACCGCGCGTTTGCGCTTGCGGTTGAAATGCTCCAGCACGATGAAGATGATGCCGTAAAGGATGAGCATGGCCGCCACGCAATAGGCGTTGTAGAAGCGGTCGTGAACCCAGTCGTCCAGAGCCAAGCCCAGAACCGCAGCAGGAACGCTGCCGATTACCACCATGCCCCACATACGCCAGGTTTTCTTGCGCTCGACCTCGTCCTTGGTGCGCGAAACCGGGTTCAGCTTGTGCCAGAAGGTAACCACGACAGCCATGATGGAGCCTATCTGGATAACCACCAGGAACAACTCAAGGAACTTGTCGCTGACGTTGAGTTTCACGAACTCGTCCACCAAGATCATATGGCCGGTGGAAGAGATAGGCAGCCATTCCGTGATGCCCTCGGTTATACCCAGGAGCAGCGCCTTGAGCGCTTCGATCAGTATGTCAGGCGACATGCACTTCCCTTTCGTTTTGTTGTCCCGAACAGCAACGCAGAAGGGCGGGCAGCGCCCTACAGCAAACTACCCACTCGAAGGTGGGCAGCTGGGATAGACAAACCAATCGTACGGGAAGCCTTCGCGATAGCCGGGTTTTTCATAAAAGACCCACCCATATCGGCGGGTTTTGTCGAGCAACGTGACCGCTCCGCATCGGCAGGCTCGGGCGCTGAGCTGGCGCAAAACAAGGGCTGCACCCCTAGCCCGCCTTGCGTCCTGCAGTCCAGGGCCGACGGCGCGATGCGCCCCCGCAGGAAAAGAAAAAGCCCGCAGATGCGGGCTGTGAGCTTGGTAGCCTCGATCGGATTCGAACCGACGATCTCCGCCTTGAGAGGGCGGCGTCCTAACCGCTAGACGACGAGGCCATAGGCGCAAATTGGCTGGGGTGGAAGG
>CAVDDI010000125.1:0-4854 GCA_963607675.1 bacterium
CAACAACACGCTTGCCATGTGCGACATGATCGACTTCGGCAGCCCCGAGCAGGTTCAGTTCTGCATGGATGCCTACCTTGAAACCGGCAAGCCCATCTTCTCCCTGGGCTTTTCCGAGCCGGGCGCCGGTTCCGACAACGCTTCCATGAGCGCCGTCACGAAGAAGCAGGAAGACGGCACCTACAAGCTCAGCGGCCAGAAGACCTGGGTAACCCAGGGCGATGTGTTCCCCTACATCCTGGTGGTTGCCAAGGACGAGGATCCTTCCCCGAAGAACCCCAACATGTCAATGTGGCTGGTGCCGTTGAAGAGCGAAGGCCTTTCCACTGCGCCGCTGCATAAGATCGGCCAGCAGATCATGCCCTTCTGCGAGGTTTACTTCGATGATGTGACCCTGACCGAGGACATGCGCGTGGGCAACCCCGGCGAAGGTTTCGTGAACCTGATGAAGAACTTCGAGATGGAGCGCTCCCTGATCATCGCCCAGTGCCTTGGCTGCGCTCAGGCCGCGATGGACGATGCCGCTGCCTACGTAAGCGAGCGCATTGCCTTCGGCAAGCCCATTGCCCAATACCAGCTTATCCAGCAGAAGCTCACCGATATGGAGATCGCTCTGCAGAACACCCGCAACCTCCTGTACCACACCCTGTGGAAGATGGACCAGGGCGAGAGCATCCGCATCGATTCGGCCCTGTTGAAGCGCTACGGCGCACAGAGCTGCGTGCAGGTTGCCTCCGAGGCCATCCAGATCTTCGGCGGCCTTGGCTACACCGAGGACATCCGCGAGGGCCGCATCTGGGCGGACCTGCGCGGCATGGAGATCGCCGGCGGCACCGACGAGATCATGGTGTACATCGCTGGGCGTCAGCTGGCTAAGAAGTACGCGAAGTAAAGCGTCCTCAACGCAACTAGAGACAAGGAGGCCCCAAGGCATTCATGAGCAGCGCAGGGCACCGGTTCGCCTTATGGGAGTTCGTCGAGCCGGTGCCCCTGTATGGATGGGTCTTTCGCCTGCGTGTGGGGAAGACGCACTGCCCGAAGGGGCGCACGAAGGGGTATAAGGAGTGAGCAGCAATGGGAGCTAATAGGTATCTGGGGATAGATGTGGGCTCAACCGCTTCGAAGGTGGTGGTCATCGACGAAGAGGGGAATATCGTGAGCAAGGGGCTTTCTTCTTCCGGGGCCGGGACGCCCGGGCCCAAGGTCGCCCTTGAGGCGGCGTTTGCCGGCGGCGGCATGTCGATGGAGGATATAGCCGCATCGTGCTCGACGGGCTACGGGCGCAACCTCCTTGAGTGGACCGACTATCAGATGTCCGAGCTTTCCTGCCATGCCAAGGGCGCGGCGAAGCTGTTCCCGGGCGTGCATACCGTCATCGATATCGGCGGGCAGGATGCGAAGGTTCTTTCCGTCGATGACGACGGCATGCTGCAGAACTTCGTGATGAACGACAAGTGCGCTGCGGGCACCGGAAGGTTCCTGGACGTTATGGCGGGCGTTTTCGGGTGCAAGGTATCCGACCTGGCCGGCTACGATGCCGAGGCAACCGAGATCGCCGAGATCTCTTCCACCTGCACGGTGTTCGCCGAATCGGAGGTCATATCGAAGCTTGCGGCAGGAACCCCCATACCCAACATCGTGGCAGGGATCCATACCTCGGTTGCCAGCAGGACGTGTGGCTTGGCTCGTCGCCTAGGCGTTCGCCCGAAGGTTGCCATGACCGGTGGTGTGGCCCTGAATTCGGGGATGCGTCAGCGCTTGGAGCAGAAGCTCGGCGAGCAGATCGTCACCTCCGAGCTTTCCCAATACAACGGGGCGTTGGGTGCAGCGCTGTTCGCGCAGGCCAAGGGCTCTAAAGCGTAGGGTTCCCCGCTATTTTAAGAGGTGGAAACCATGGATTTCTATTCTATGCAGACGGCAAGGCTCGTGATGCCCGATATACCCGAGTTCTCGCTCATGCGCTACATTCGCGATGGCTACTTCGCTGAGCCTTACAAGCAGCTGATCGTGGGTTCGAACGAGGCGCTGTCCTATGCCGATGCCTTCCATCGCGCACGGGCCTATGCGTGGCATCTGACGAACGAATGTGGTATCGGGCCCGATTCGACGGTGATGTTCTCATCTCGCAACTACGTTGACTACTTGGTGGTTGTTGCCGCGGTGCAGCAGACACGGGCGCGGCTGGTCCTTGCCACGGGCGCGGCAACCGATCTGGAGATAGTGGCATCGGCAGAGGCGACCCGACCCGATATGGCCATCGTCAATCAACCTTCCCATGTGGATGCTTTGCGGCAGGCTTTCCCTGGGCTGAAGGTGGAGACCATCCGCTGCGAGCGCGAAGGTGTTGCCCAGATAGAGCAGGTGATCGGCCATGGATTGAGGCATGGGCAAGACGAGCTTTCCAGCCGCTCGGGCGACTCGCAGGTGGTGTTGTTCTCTTCCGGTTCCACCGGCAAGCCAAAAGCAATCGTGAACCGGGTTTCCTCGTTCGTCCACAACGGATCTATCATGGCGCGCACCTTCGAGGTTGCTCCGGGGGACACCTGCTACCTTCCTATGCCGTTTTCCCATACTTACGGCTTGGCGGCAATCTATGCGGCCGTTATCGCGGGCGGCACCGTTGCCACGTTGGTGAAGTACCGCCCCGAAAGCTCGCTTTCCAGCATCGTATCCTCGAATGCGGCGGTGTATTTCGGCGTGCCCACCATGTTCCAGCGAGAGCTGCGTGTGAACAGCGGCAATGAATGGGATCTTTCGTGTTTGCGCTGCGGGATGGTTGCCGGCGCTTCCATTCCCGAGTCATCCCAGCGGGAATTCGAGGAGCGCTTCGATTGCAAGCTCATCCAGTCGTACGGTATGACGGAGACTTCGGCCACGCTTACCATGAGCAAATTCACTTACCCGCTTGAAAAGCGCTGCAAGACCATCGGCAAGCCGGTCGATGGTGCGCAGATGAAGCTGGCGCCGGAAACGAACGAGATACTGGTGAAGGCCAGCACCATGATGGACGGCATCTTGTGCGAGGACGGCTCCCTAGAGCTTGATTTGGATGAAGAAGGTTGGTTCCATTCCGGCGATGTGGGCAGCATCGACGATGAGGGCGACTACTACATCACCGGGCGAATAAAGGACATGATCATCCGTGGGGGGATCAACATCTTCCCTGCGGAGGTGGAAAACGTCTATCAGAACAACCCGGACATCTCCGAGAGCTGCCTGGTAGGCTACCCCGACCCGGAATTGGGCGAGCGCAGCTGCCTGTGCGTGATCATGCGCGATGGCGCAACGGCAAGCGCTTCCGAGCTTCGCCTGTATGCCAGTGGTCTGGTGGAGAAGTGCAAGATTCCCGACACGGTGATGAAGGTTGGCGACCTTCCGCGTCTGGGCAACGGTAAAATCGATAAGAACACCCTGCGCAAGCGCGTGGTGGAGGCTTTTGCCGCCACACGGTGTGGCCGCAGCTAGTGGGGAAGGGGACACGATGGAACTCAACGAAGGCCAGCAGAAGGCAGTTGCCGCGGTAACCAGCTTCGCCGACAAGTATTTTGACGAGGAGGACATCCGCCAGTGGTGCCGTTCCTTGGGCGTTCCCTCGTATATTTACGATGCGTTCTACGAGTCCGAGTTGGGGAGCTATGTGCTGCCGGTGAATGCGGGCGGCAAGGACTACACCTTCCTGGAGCGCGTGACCATGCTTACCGAGCTCACCCGCCGTGCGGGCGCCACGTTGCCGTTTTCCAGCGATATGAATGCCTTGGCCATGTTCTCGACTTTGCGAAAGCTCTCGCAGGAAGAGATAACGCGTGAGTACCGCAACACCGACGGCCGCGTGCGTTTTTCCCAGGCATTTACCGAGCCTAATGCGGGAACCGACGCGCAGGCGGTGCGTACGCAGATATCCACCGATCCTGAGGGGATATTCCTCGATGGGGTGAAGACGTTCGTGAGCTGCGGGCAGTTTGCCCCGCAGACCTTGGTTCTGGCGCGCGACCCGATCTTCGGCCAGCGCGATGGGGGCATGAGCATGTGGCTGGTGCCCATCACCGCGGAAGGCGTTTCCACCTACCCCATTAAAACCGTGGGTCAGGAAATGTTGTGCCCTGCCGCCATCACGTTCAGCCATGTGAAGCTCGAGCCGCATTGGCAGATCCAGACCGAGGGCAAGCTGAACTCCATCCTGAAGCGGCAGTACGGATTGGGGCGCATCTTGGTTTGCGCTTCGAGCACGGGCTTGGCGCTTGCCGCCATGGACGATGCGGTGGCGTATGCCGCCGAGCACGAGGTGAAGGGCCGTAGGCTGAACAGCTTGCCCCAGATCCAGGAAAAGCTCACGGATATGGAGATCAAGATCCGCGGCATGCGTATGTTCGTGCACGATGCCGCTGTTGCCGCAGATAAGCGCGGCAGCAACTTCATGATGGATACGGCGCTGATGAAGCGCTTTGTGCCGAAGGCGGCTACCGAGGTGGCTTCCGAGGCGCTGCAGATTTTCGGCGGCGTGGGCTATACGGACGCCACGCGCGTGAGCCGCATCTGGCAGGATTGCCGCGGCAACCAGGTGGCGCAGGGAACCGACGAGGTTATGGTGGGCATAGCTGCAAAGGGCATAACCCAGCGCGCCGAGCGCCGCGGGTATTAGCGTTCCGCAACGTTTCGGCTCCGAACCTGATAAATCGAGCTAAACCGAACAACGGCCATCGGGAGCAAGCGCTTCCGGTGGCCGTTGGCTTTGTGGGAGCCCTCCGATCGTGTCGACCTCGAGCGGGGGCTACTGCTTTGTATCGCTGAAGGGATTGAAAAGGGTGACTCCCAGATAATCGAAGTCCTTGACGTTGCGGGTTACCAGCGTCATAT
>CAVDDI010000126.1:0-4843 GCA_963607675.1 bacterium
GGTGTACCTTGTCCCGCTGCTGGGGGCCTTCATGGTGTGCGTTTGCTACATAGCGAACCGCAAAAGCGTCGGCACCGCGGTGACCCGCATAGCCCTTAGCGCGCCTGCCCTGGTGCTGCTGCTTGTCCTTTTCCAAGTTGTCTGCAAGGATCAGCTGATGAACGGCACCATTGCCGCAGTGGTGAACCTGGTCTGCTTCATCAACTTCCAGAGCATACGTGTGGAAACCGAGCCCCTTACCGGGATCTCGAATAGGCGCAGCTTCGTCAGCGAGATGGATCAACGAACGTCCTCTAAGGCCGATTTCCAGATCATCGTGGTTGCCTTGCGCCATTTTGCCCAGATCAACCACATATATGGGCATGAAGGCGGCGACACCCTGTTGTTCATCGTGGCCAACAGGCTACGTGAGCTTATGCCCCATTCCCGTACGTTCCGTTACAACAGCGTCGAGTTCCTTTTGCTGTTGCCCGCTGCGAGCGAGCATATCCAGGAGCAGCGTATAGAGATGGTGCGATCCTGCATGGACCGGAAATGGCATCTGAACGAAGGGGCGGTTCGCCTTCAGTATTGTATCGCCGAGGTCTGCAACAAGGGTGAGCAGTGGTCTACCGAGGACGTCGTGGAGCACCTCGACTACACCGTTCAGTTGGCCAAGGACGAGCACCGCAGCCTAGTCCGCTTCGATGCGGCGACCATTCGCCGCTATGAGCGCGAAGAAGAGCTGTCGCATGCCATCAAGTATGCCTTGCACAACAACCGTATCGAGGTTTGGTACCAACCCGTGTTCTATCGCCGAACCGGTGGCTTTGACTCGTGTGAGGCCCTCTTGCGCATGACAGATTTCCAGGGCAAGCGCATCTCTCCCAGTGAGTTCATTCCCGTTGCCGAGCGAAACGGGTTCATCGACTCGCTTACTTGGAAGGTGCTCGAAGATGCCTGTCGCGTGTTGGGCAGCGGGGAAGTGCCCGGCCTCAAGTCGGTGTCGGTGAACCTCACTATGCGCCAGTTGCTGCAGGAAAACCTCGTGCCGCGTATCCTGAAGGTGCTCGAGCGTTATGGCGTCGATCCCTCGGCCCTTAAGTTCGAGATCACCGAGCGAATGGTTGCTGAAAGCGAGTCCTCTGCCTGCATCGCCATGGATGAGATGCGCAAGCATGGGTTCTCGTTCATGCTCGACGACTTCGGAACCGGCTACTCTAATTTCTCGATGGTCATCAACATGCCCTTCGAGGCGGTGAAGCTCGACCGTAGCCTGGTCCATGGGCTTCCCGATGACCCGAAGAGCAAGCTCATGGCCCAAACGCTCTCGCCGTTCTTCCATGAGCTTGGCCAGGATGTCCTCGCTGAAGGCATCGAGACGCATGAGCAGGCCCAGACGGTGGTCTCCTACGGTGCCGACCGTATCCAGGGCTTCTATCTTTCCAGGCCAATGCCGGGGTCTGCTCTGGGCGAGTGGTATCGAACCGAGGCGGCAAGCTGTGCAGCCAAGCTCGGATGAGGTGGCTTTCTTCTTCACGGTTCGCACACATCGAAGATTCTCGATATGGCTGCTGTGTTCCTCGCGTATACTGAGCAGGTTGCAAAAAGCAACGTAACGGCTTCAGTCCTAGCCTGCATGCACCACCCGCTTGCCCGCTCGGTCTGAAGGGAATTGGATGTAGAAAGGTGGAAAGATGCCCAGCAAGCTTAGCATCTCCAAAGAACGCACTGCAGAGCTCATGGCAGAGTTCGGCAAGAACGCCCAGGATTCCGGTAGCGCAGAGGTTCAGGTCGCAATCCTCTCGGAGCGCATCCGCAATCTCACCGAGCACCTCAAGGAGCACCCGAAGGATCACCACACCCGTCGTGGCCTGCTCATGCTCGTAGGTAAGCGCCGTCGCCTGCTCGTGTACATCAAGAACCGCGACGTCCTTGAGTACCGCGAACTCATCAAGAAGCTCGGCATTCGCGACAACATCTAAGCAATCAGCCCGCAACAGCGGGCTTTTTGTATATACGGCGGTCGGCAATGGAGGCCATTGCTGCTCGCGCGCCTGAAAAGTGGGTGCAAAGAGGCTTTGCGCAATAGGGCGCAAGGGAAGTGAAAGAAAGAATGGAACAAATCACTGAATCGTTCGACCTCTACGGGAAACATTACACGCTTTCCACCGGCGAGCTTGCCAAGCAGGCATCCGGCGCGGTCAAGGTTACCTGCGGCGACACCACCGTGCTGGTCACTGCCGTCATCTCCGAGCAGGAGAAGGACTACGACTTCTTCCCGCTGACGGTCGATTTCATGGAGAAGATGTACGCCGTGGGCCGCATTCCCGGCGGCTACCTGAAGCGTGAGGGCAAGGCATCCGACAAGGGCATCCTTACCGCCCGCATGATCGACCGCCCCATCCGCCCCGGCTTCGTCGACGGCTTCAAGCAGGAAGTCCATATCGTGGCAACCACTTTCGTGGTCGACGGCGAGAATCCCCCCGATACCATCTCGGTTGCCGGTGCATCTGCTGCCCTCATGGTGGCCAGCGCCCCGTTCGACGGCCCTGCCGCATGTGTTCGCATCGGCCGCGACATCGACACCGGTGAGTTCATCGTGAACCCCACGTATGAAGAGGAAGAGAACTCTGATCTTGAGCTCACCATCGCCGGCACCGCAGACTACATCTCCATGGTCGAGGCAGGCGCCCAGGAGATCAGCGAAGACGATATGCTCGCTGCTATGACCTTCGGCCAGGAAGCCATTGCGGCTTTCTGCCAGAAGCAGTCCGAGTTCCTGGCGAAGGTGAACCCCCAGCCCAAGGAATGGCCGGTCCATGTTGCCGATCCGTCTATCGCCGAGCGTGTGGATGCCCACTTCGACGAGATGTCTGCCGCGCTGAAGGACGCAGACAAGCTCTCCCGTATGGGCAAGGTTGAGGCGCTGAAGGCATCGGTGAAGGAAAACGACTTCACCGAGGAAGAGCGTTCCGCATGGGGCAGCGATATCGCTGCGGCCCTCAAGTCGCTCGAGAAGCACGCCATGCGTGCAATGGTCATCGAAACAGGCGAGCGCGCCGACGGCCGTCGCAGCGACGAGATCCGCCCGCTTTACATCAAGGCAGGCTATCTGCCCCGCGTTCACGGTTCCGGCCTGTTCCAGCGCGGCCAGACCCAGGCGCTTTCCGTTGCCACCCTTGGCATGCTCAACGAATGGCAGCGACTCGACACCATCGATCCCTGCGAGGGCAAGCGCTACATGCATCAGTACAACTTCCCGCCGTACTGCACGGGTGAGGTTGGCCGCATGGGTGCCCCCAAGCGCCGCGAAGTCGGCCATGGCGCCCTTGCCGAGCGCGCTCTTATCCCGGTTCTGCCGGATGAAGAGGAATTCCCTTACGCAATCCGCGTTGTGTCCGAGATCCTGGAATCCAACGGTTCCTCCTCTATGGCTTCCACCTGCGGTTCCACGCTTGCCCTGATGGATGCGGGCGTGCCCATCAAGGCTCCCGTTGCCGGTATCGCCATGGGCCTCATCAAGGAAGGCGACGACATCGTCATCCTCTCCGACATCCAGGGCCTGGAAGACTTCCTCGGTGATATGGACTTCAAGGTTTGCGGCACCGAGCAGGGCATCACTGCGCTCCAGATGGACAACAAGGCAAAGGGCCTTTCCGTTGACATCCTGGCCCGTGCGCTGAAGCAGGCAAAAGAAGGCCGCGCCTTCATTATGCAGAACATGCTTCAGGCAATCGATGCACCCCGTGAGGAGATCTCTCCCTACGCCCCCCACATCGAGACCATCCATATCCCGTCAGACAAGATCCGCGATGTCATCGGCTCTGGCGGCAAGGTCATCCGTGGCCTTCAGGAGGAAACGAACACCACCATCGAGATCGAGGAGGACGGCACCGTCCGCATTGCCTCGACCGATGAGGAGGGCGGCGCTGCCGCCAAGGCGGCGATCCTCGGAATCGTCAAGGTTCCCGAAGTGGGCGAGGTCTACGATGGCGAGGTCGTCGGCATCAAGGACTTCGGCGCGTTCGTTCGCCTTACCCCTGGCAAAGATGGTCTTTTGCACATTTCCCGTATGGCCAACGGCCGCGTAGGCAAGGTTGAAGACGTCCTCAGCATCGGCGATATCGTCAAGGTCGAGGTTATCGAGGTCTCTGATAATGGCAAGATCAGCCTTGATCGCGTTGACAAGCCCGATGTGGTCAGCTCTGAGCGTCCTGCGCGCCATCATGACGATGACCGCAAGGGGCCTCGTGGCAACGGCGGCCGAAAGCCCCGCCGCCGCCACGGCAGCAACGGTGATCGTGCCGAGCACTAGGCTATAATCTGTTTCGCTTTGCAGGTTCAGTTTCCTGCGTCAGGTCATTGAGTCCGCGGCCTGAACGAGCGCAACATCAGCTGCAAAGCCCCCCGTCGTATGGCGGGGGGCTTTCTTTGAAGGAAGAGGTATGGAATTGTCCACGTTCATCACTAGGGGAACCTGCTCGAAGGCAATCAATTTCGAGGTTGAAGACGGTATCGTACGCAACGTTGCTTTCCAAGGTGGATGCAACGGCAACACCCAGGGTGTTGCCGCATTGGTAGAGGGCATGCCGGTAGAAGAGGTTATCGAGCGTCTGGAGGGTATCAAGTGCGGGCCGCGCCCAACCAGCTGCCCCGATCAGCTTGCAAAGGCCCTGAAGGAATCTTTGCAGCAATAGCTGCATGGAAAGGAAGGCTTGAAAGGTGCTGTACCGTAAGTCCGTGCTTGCAAACGGCATAACCGTGATCACGTATCCCATGCCCGGGGTACGCTCCGTTTCCTTGGGGCTTTGGTTCAATGTCGGCTCCAGAGACGAAAACGCCCATCAGGCGGGTCTTACCC
>CAVDDI010000127.1:0-4559 GCA_963607675.1 bacterium
CTCGTCGATGGCCGTCCAGATGATGGTGATGCCGCTGTTCATCATGACCATGATCTGCTCCATCCTGCTTTCCCTGCTGTTCTGGAGAAACGATGTTACCGGGCTTCGGAAGAGGAATCCCTTCCTTGCCGCCCTGGCGCTGCTGGCGTTGATTGCCGCGTTCTCGGCGGCGATAGCGGGATTGGCGCAGTTCGTCGACACTGTAGCCGGCGGCATGACACTGCCTGCGCTGGACCTGTACCTGTTCCTTTGGCTTGCCTGCGCCTGCTGCATGCTGTGCTTCGTTTCGCTATGCTGCCTGTGCTTCCCCCTTGGCGCCCTAGTTGCCGTGGGAACATTTGCGCTGGGCATGAGCTGCGCCATGCTCTCGCCCGAGATGCTGCCGCAGCTGTGGGCCGATTGGGTATACCCCTGGGCGCCGCAAGCGCACATCGGCAACGGCGTGCGATCCATCGTGTACCTGGGCCATATGCCCGGCAGCGCCGACGTGTACCCGCTGCTGGCATTCGGCGCGGTGGGGCTTGCAGCCCTGCTTGCCGGCGCCGCAGTTGCCTGGTTCGCAGCGCGCAAAGGGGCCGCAGCATAGGAGGCTACAGCGCAGCAGATCAGCGTCTGAGCAATTAGCGACCCAGCGTTCCGCGATTGAACCAGAAGCCGATATCCGCAAAACCCGCAGTCACGAAGCCGGCTGCAGACCACGCCTCCCGTCAGTCGCGTCCCCGCATACCACAACAAGAGTTTCACATGGATAACTTTTCTCGATACAATCAAGGAAGAGGGATCCACGTGCCGCAGAGAAAGGCCCGTCATGAACACCGAGCACCTTATACCCCGCGCTGCCAGCGCCTGCGCCTTGGCTGCCTGCTGCGCGCTTTCCGCCGCTGCCCTTTCCGGCTGCAGCGCCGATGCCGAGCAAGACACGGCGCAACCCGCCGCGCAAACCCAAACAACCGCAGAGGAAACCCAACAGGAATCCATCACGGCACATGGCTCTAGCTACGAAAAGGCCGAAACCGTTTCCGTGACCACCACCCTTTCGGGCGAAACCACGGCCATCGCCGTAGACGAATGGCTGAAGAACCCCAGCGGGTTGGACGTGATCGACGATGTTTCAACGCTGCAGCAGATAGCCTCGGACGACAAGGCCATCACCTTCACCCAAGACGGCCAGAAGCTAACCTGGCAGGCAAATGGCCAAGATGTGCACTACTCCGGCATCACCAACGAAGAGCTGCCCTTCAGCATCGAGTACACCTACAAGCTCGACGGCACCGAGGTAGACCCGGCAACGCTGAGCAACGCAACCGGTCACTTGGAAGTTGCCATCAACTACCGCAACAACACCTCGGGCACGGTTAGCGCCGGAGGCAGCACCCATTCGGTGAAGCAGCCGTACGCCATGGCTTCGCTGGTCTCGTTCGACGCAGAGCATGCCAAGAACGTGAAAGTGGACAACGGCCAGGTGATGGACCAGGACGGATCGTTCATCGCGGCGGGGCTTGCCATGCCCGGCTTGGCCGATTCGCTGGGCCTTGCCGATATGGTAGATCTGCCCGAAAGCGTGACCATCGAAGCAGACGTCACCGGCTTCGACATGCCCAGCATAACCACCATGGCGTCTAACCAGGTATTGAGCATGATGGATGAAAGCGGAACAACCGACATAAGCTCCAGCGTGAACGATCTGTTCTCCCAGGTAGACTCCATAAAGCAAGCCACCGAACAGCTGAGCCAGGGAACTTCCGCCATCGATCAGGCGCTTTCCACCATCAGCGAAGGCCAAGGCAAGCTGAACTCAGCCTTCCCCAACGCAACCGACGGGCTTGGGAAGCTGGCCACTGCATCCGAAGGCGTAACCCAGCTGATCGGTGGCGCCAACCAGGCGCTTGAAGCCGACACGGCAGCCCAAAGCCAGATAAGCGAACAGATTGCCTCCCTTAAGAGCCAGATCGATGCGCTGAAGGCCATAAGCACCAACGGCATGGACGATGCGCAAAAGGAGGCGCTTGCGAAGAGCATCGCCGATTTAGGGCAAACCGCTTCCCAGCTTGAGCAGTCGCTTGCTGCCAGCCAGCAGGCAACCGGCACGGCAGGCGCAATGCTCTCAAAGGCGAGTGAGGCATCTTCCCAGGTAAGCAGCGGGCTTTCGTCGGTGGCGGAAGGGCTGAAGCAAATCCAGAGCGGCTATGAGCAGCTTGCCCAGGCAACCGGCAAGGTAAGCGAGGCGGCCAGCCAGCTAAGCCAAGGTACCGCACAGATGAGCGAAGGAGTGCAGCAGGCCATCGAGCAGGCGCGCGGAAGCATCGATGAGAAGATAGACCTCGTGTCTGCCCTTTCCGATTACGCCGAGCGGCAAGGCGCATTCTGCGGCAACGCCAGCAGCATGCCCGCCAGCACCACCTTCGTGGTTACCGCCAAAGCAGACGCGTAGCCCACACCGAAGGCAACCGTCGAAGAGAGCAAATCTTATCGGTGCATCGTATTCTCGAAACTCCCATCATTGGACGAAACAGCGAGCGGCCTTCTGGTGAGTGCAGGGGAATTGAAAAGGGCGAGGCATTGGTCTAATGCGCCATGCCAACCCTTTTGCTTGTCAAAACAAAACGCCCGAAAGGGCGTTAACTAGGTCCGGGCATGAGCCAGTAAAACAGCGAGCGAGCCCCTGATGAGTGCAGATGAGTTGAAAGAGGAAGGCATAGGCCTAACGGCCATGCCGACCGCCTGAAACCCAGCTGTGCCATCAGGGGCTCGCGCAGCGTCATTACGTTTCGTATGAAAAAGGGCTTGCCGTAGGCAAGCCCTTAAAACTAGTCAACGTCGTCGAACGAGAAGGAATCGTCCGCGTCGCCGTAGCCGCTGAAGTCCTTGCTTGCAACGGAAGGCTTAGGGGTGGCAGGAGCACTTACCACCGGGGAAACGGTGGGGGTGGTGTAGGTGGCCACCGAAGGGTTTTGATCCCACTTGGTAGCCGGCTTCACGGCAGCCTTGCCATCGCCATCGGAAGCGGAGGAAGCCGCATCGAAGGTGGTCATCTCAAGCAGCTCGGCGGGGATGTCGATACCAGCGGTTACCTCGCCGCCGATCTCGGACAGGCGCTGGGTTGCAGAGCCGATGAATTCCTTCAGCATGTCCTGGTACTGCTCACGGACCTTTTCACGGCTGGCGGAAAGCTCGTTGATATGGTCGATGACCTTCTGCTTCTCGGTGTTGGCCTTTTCCAGGATGCGCATGCCCTCGTCTTCGGCGTTCTTGCGCGTCTGGTCGGCTTCGGCCTTGGCCTTAGCGGTGATCTCGTCGGCAGTGCGCTGGGCAACGATAAGCGCCTGGGCAATGGCAGTGTCATCGCTCTTGCGGTCGCGCAGCTTGGCTTCCAGCTCGGCGATCTTGGCGTCCTTTTCGGCCAGGGCGGCAGCATCGGCGGCGGGAGCAACCTCGGGCTTGCCTTCCTCCTGGGAAGCAGCCGGGATAACCTCGGTGCGGGAAGCAGAGGCGGCTTCGGAAACCTGAAGGCGCAGACGGGCAATCTCGCTGTTCATCTCGTCGATCTCGGAGGCAACGCGCTCCAAGAACACGTCCACTTCGTCGACGTCGTAACCACGACGCTCGATCTTGAAGCTCTGGTTCTGGATATCGGCAGAAGTGATGGCCATGTGAAACTCCCCTTACAGACTATTACCAGGCCGGGCTAGAACAGCACAGCCAAAAAAGAAACTATCAGTCGTACTCCGAACTGTAACACAAGCAGTGCCAGGATCGGGCTTATGTCCACCATTCCTCCAATCGGGGGAATAAGGCGTCTGAACAGGTCAAGGTACGGATCGCACACCTTGCCCAAGGCATGGTAGACATCAGTGACGATGCCGCCGCCCATGGGTATCCACGACATCATCACGTAGACGAAGATAACCAACGAATAGGCATCGGCGAGGGTAACCAGAAGCGAGAGGATCATCAGCTCACGTTCTCCTTACAGCTAAAACGATAAGGCGGCAGAAGCGGCACCGTGGCAGGCGCGCCCTGCAGCCCAGCGAACCAGGATGGGGAAACGGCGCTTAGGCCTTAGTGATGCCCTGCTTGGCAAGGCTGTGGTTTTCCTCGAGCGTAAGCTCCTTGCCCTGGTAGATGGCGAAATTCTTTTCTCCCACGCATTCAACCTTGGCATTCAGGGCAGAAGCGACGCCGAACGCGAAGTCCAGAACGCGCATGCTGAGGGCGGCATCGGTAGCGCGCAGCGAAAGCACCACGATGTTGCCCGAGCGGACAGACTGCGCAACCGAGGACACATCTTCGTAGCTGGCGGGCTTCAGCACAACCACCTCGCGCGCAGACCCCTTGGCAGCAGGAGCTGCCCCTTCTGAAGGCGCCGCCGCGGCAGAGCCCGTGGAAGGGGTGAACAGCGAATCCAGGCCCGGCGAGGAAATGGAGGAACCCGCTCCAGTGCGCTTGTAGGGAGAGACGAAATCGCCGTAGCCGGCCGCAGGGGTGCTAAGGGATTCCGCAACTTCGCTGGAGGAAGGCGCAGAGGGCTCGCTGGCCGCCGAGCTCGGCATATATGAGGG
>CAVDDI010000128.1:0-4551 GCA_963607675.1 bacterium
GGCAAGGTTATGCTCTACCAGCTGAGCCACGTCCGCGCGCAAGAAAGTATTATACACAACCCAGGCCGCCGTGCAAGCGGGTTTTTTGGCCCTCCCGAACCGGGCGGCTTGCGCCGCGGCAACAAGGCAAGCGCAACGTCTTTGCGCTATGTTTGGCCACTAACGGCGGCATGCGGTGTTGGTTGAATACACAGCAAGGCTAAACGCGACGTCTTTTCACTATCTTTTTCAACCTAAATATGTCACGCCGGACGAACACCCAAGAGGCCTTGGACATTGCAAAGGGCACAGTGTTTTCGGTCACCTATGTCTCTCAAACCGTTTTGTGGGACACGAAACTCAATCTATGTCCCTCAAACCATTTTGTGGGACATAGTTGTCCGAGCTCTAGGCCGAAAGGCCCTCAGTAATTGCAAGCAAATCGGGAAAATAGAAAATAGCAGATCGCTGACCGCTATGAGGCGTTAATTCTTGCACGATACTCATGTCTTCAAGCGTTGCCAAAAGGCGACGAGCAGTTTTTGGCTTGACCCCCTCTGTGCTCGCAAAATCTTTTGCGGAAAAAATTGGGTGTCCGAACAAAGAGTCTACCGCCTTTTCAGCAAATGCCGAATGGCTCTTCTCTACCAAACCTGCCCTTACATCGCGGTACAACTGGTTAATCCGTTTTGCCTTATCGAGGTTTTCTCTTGCTTGAGCCGCAACCGCCTCAAGAAAGAACGCGCACCCCCCCGTCCAGTCGCCATCCGATGAAACAGCAAGAAGCCTGTCTTGGTATTCGTCGTTTCTATGCTCGAAAAATTCACTCATGTAAAAACACGGCGACGACATTACGCCCTCTGCGCATAGCATCAAAGGTATAACGATTCTGCCAATTCGCCCATTGCCGTCGTTGAAGGGGTGAATGGCTTCAAACTCCGCATGGGCAATAGCGATCTTGATCAGGGAATGATCTTTTGATTCGTTAACGTATCTTTCCCAGTTCGCCATGGCCCCTTCCAGTTCATCAGGGGGAATGGGAACGTATCTCGCCTCTTCGATTTTATTTGAGCGTCCAATCCAATTCTGCTCAGTTCGGTATTTGCCAGGAGACTTGAATTGGCCACGCACGCCATCCAAAAGAATTTCGTGCGCAGCGCGCAACACTCTCCCAGAAATAGGAAGGGTATCCAGCATTTTCAGCGAAGCAGCTAAGGCAAAACGGTAATTGTTAACCTCTTGGATATCAGCTTTCTGAGCATCGGTGATATCAGTTTTCCCGGCATCGAAGGCAAAAACTTCATGGACGGTTGTATGAGTCCCCTCAATCCTTGATGAGGTAACAGCTTCGTTTACAAGCATAGGGGAAAGAAGCAGCTGCGGATTTGGGATAATTCCCAAATAGCTGTCATATCTCCCAATCGCATCGGACGCATCAGCGATCGGCTTTATCAGCCGCTGCCAGTCCAAAATGGCAGGCGGAAATGCTCCCGAACGATAATGAACAGCCATGCGTCACTCCCCCTACTGAATATCGAACAAATGTATGATATCAGAACATAGTGACCACGGATATGCCACCGGTAAGACAACGTATAACTTATCCGTGATCAAAAAAGGAGGAAGGGGCACGGCTCCGCACACGAGCTGCGCCCTACCCCGCCTGGCGCCACTCGCGCCCCAAGCCAGACGCAAAAGCGCCCCTTCCGCGAGGGAAAAGGCGCTCGGCAGCAAACAGGCAGGTTGGCTACTTCTTCTTGATCTGGCTGGGATGGAACTTGAAGAAGTCGGTACGGGGCGGCAGGTCGCGCACGCGGTGGCGGCGCTCATCGAGCTCGTTGGCGCTGCACAGCTCTTCCATGCTGTCGAAGTCGTAGTTCCAGCTAAAGAACTCGCCGAAATCGAAGTTCATGTAGTCGCAGATGCGCTCGGTGCCCGCCGGCACCACCGGGTGCATGAGCAGCGTGGCGATGCGCAGCAGGTAGAACGAATCAACCAACACCTGACGGCGCGCCTCTTCGTCTTGGTTGGCCTCAGCTTCGCGGATACCGCTGGACCAATGCTTGTTGGCGTAGCGGATGAATTCGTCCATCAACGGCATGATGGAGTGCAGATCTACGTGGTACATAAGGCTTTCGTACTTGCACATGGTCTTGTACACACGGGCAAGCACCTCGGGACTTACCGCACCCAGGGGCATGTAGCCCTCGAAGCTCTTGGCCGCTTCGTAGAAGCAGCTGCGCGCCAGGCGGTTGAACACCTTGGTAAGCAGGGCGCCTTCCTTCAGCACCGGGTCGGCCACGCGCGGGTCTTCGCGCTTTTCCGGGTCGGCCTCGAAGATCTTCGGCTTGAAGCCAACCGACTTCTGGTCAAGCGCCAGCGCCAGGAAGTGCGCGCGCAGCTGCTCGGCGGTGTAATGGTCCAGCAGCTCGTCTGCCGTGGGCGGCTTCACCGCGCCAGAGGAAGAGGCCTTCTTGTCGCCGAACAGGATGTGGTGATTGGCGATGAGCTTCGTCTGCTGCAGCTCGCCTTCAGGGGCATCGGCCACCACGGGCTGCTTTTCCTGCAGCGCAGCGAACAGCGCCGGCTGGGCCACGCCGTAGAAATACAGGTTGTCCTGCCCGATGAACTGGTACACCGTTGCGTTCTTGTCGCACCAGAACGAACGCCAGGCATCGCGCGGCAGGCCGCGCTCGTCGTTGCGTGCCATGGTAAACGAAAGCGGCGCCCACAGGCTTTCCGGCCAGCACCACACGGTAAGGCCGTCCACGCCTTCCATCTCGGGCACGGGCACGCCCCATTCCACGTTGCCGGAAATACGGAACGGCACCAGCGCCTTGCCTGTGCGGAAGCGGATGTTCGCCTCGGAAAGCACGGTACGCGCCTGGTCGCGGTCGTAGATGCTGTTGAACTCGATCTCGAAGCTCTGCTTGCCCTTTTCCGCATCGCGGTAGGTGTGCGCCGGCAGCTTGCCGGCCACCTTCAGGTACTCTTCGTGAAGCTCAACCTTGATGTAGATGATGGGCGGCACCAGGAATTCCTTGATGGTTTTGGTAACCACCGGGCGCGTGCACGGGTCGTCGGCGATGGATTCCACGTAGTCGCGCACCACCGGCGCCAGGCCGGGCAGGTCGAAGTACCAGTTGCTCACCTTGCGCATTTCCGGCACGGTGCCGGAAACCGAGGAAACGGGCTTTATGAGGTCTACTGGGTCGTACTGATGTCCCAGGTCGCATTCGTCGGCGTAGGCCTTTTCGCTCTTGCAGCCCTGCACGGGGCAATGGCCAACCACCTGGCGGCCGTTCAGGAACATGCCCTCCTGCGCATCGTAGAACTGCAGCGTGCTTTCCAGGTGCAGGAAGCCCTTTTCGTGCAGGCGCTTCACGAACGCCGCCGAAATGGTGCGGTGCACTTCCCCGCAGTGGCCGATGCCGCTGCCCTCGTACACATCGAGGCTGATGTTGTACGCGTCGAGCGTGGCCTTCTGGCGGTCGTGGTTGCGCTGCACGTAGTCTTGCAGCGTGCCTTCGAACGTGCCAGCCTCCACTTCCTTGCGGAAGCCCTCTTCGATGGGCGAACCGAAGCAGTCGGTGCCGGAAACGAACACCACGTTTTCCGCGCCGATGCGGTCACGTAGGAAGCGCGCGTAGCAGTCGGCAGGCACGAACACGCCGCCCACGTGGCCGAAGTGCAGCGACTTGTTGCCATAGGGCATGCCGGCGGTAACCACCGCACGCTTGGGCCAAACGATATGCTCTTTATTCTGCGATGGAGCCATTGCTCTCCAACTCCTTCAACGCCGCCGCAAGCTGGTCGGCGGTAACGGTTGATTTGCTTTCGGAAAGAAGATCCACAAGTGCGGAAAGGTCGCTGCTGGAGCTTTGCCGCAGCGTTACGGTCTCACAGTTCGGGTACCCGGCCAGATCGGCCGCCTTCTGCACGGCGTCTTCCTTGGTGCCCACCTCATCGGCCAGGCCGTTTTCCACGGCCTCGATGCCGGTGAAGGTAAGGCCGGTTGCCAAGGCACGCACGGAATCTTCCGACATGCTGCGGCCGTTGGCAACGTTTTGGATGAACGTCTCGTTTATCTGGTTCACCTGGTTCTGGTAGTGCTCGCGTTCCTCATCGGTGAGCTTGCGCGTGCCGTAGGTGGAATCCTTGCTGGAAGAAGAGGTGATGTTGTCTACCGAGATGCCCAGCATCTGCAGCAGCTCGGAATAATCAACCAGCTGCAGCGCAGTGCCGATGGCGCCGATGGAAGTGGTGCGCGCCACGTAGATGTAGTCGGCCTGGCTGGAGATCTCGTAGGCAGCACTGGCGTTGCTGGAAGCGCTGGAAACAACCACGGGCTTGCCCGTTTCCTGGCGGAACTCCTTCACGTAGGTTGCCATTTCCTCGCCCGCAGTGGCCACGCCGCCGCCGGAGTTCACGCGCAGCACCACAGCTTTGATGTGGCTGTTCTGGGCCGCTTCATCCAGCAGGGCCTTCAACCCATCGGGGCTGCATGCGGTGCCGTCATACTGGATGGTGCTGTCGATGTCGATAACCGCCACGGAATTGGAGGTTATCTCG
>CAVDDI010000129.1:0-4454 GCA_963607675.1 bacterium
GGCATAGGCCTCTTCCTTGCTTACCCCGTCGGGCATGTTCACCGTCACGTTCACGGTCTTCGACATCATGGAGGGGATCATGGTTATGCCCATGTTCGCGATGCCCACCACGGCAACGCCCAACAGCGCCACCGAGACGACCAGCGGCAGCGCCTTGTGCCTTAGGAAGAACGTAAGGGAATGGGCGTACTTCGTCTGCAGCGCCTCGAACCAGTTGTTGCGACGCGGCAGGTAGTTCTTGAACATGAAGCTGGAAGCCGCGGGCACCATGGTGAGCGCGATGAGCATCGAAGCTGTGAGCACGTAGGCGATGGTGAGCGCGAAGGGCATCATGAGCTGGTTCACCATACCGGTGGTGAACACGATGGGCAGGAACACGCAGATGGTGGTGAGCGTAGAGGCGATGACCGCACCCGTTATCTGCTTGGCACCCTGCACTGCGGCGCGCGCCGCCGGAATGCCGCGCGAACGCAGGCGGTAGATGTTCTCCAGCACGATGATGGAGTTGTCCACCAGCATGCCGATGGCGAGGGAGAGGCCTCCCAGGCTCATGATGTTCAGGTCGATGCCCGAGAAGTACATGAGCACCAGGGCGCACAGCACCGAGAACGGGATGCTGAACGCCATGATGAGCGTGGGGCGCCAGTCGCGCAGGAAGATGATGAGCACCACCACGGCAAGCAGGGCGCCGAGGATCAGCGACTGCAGGATGGAACTGATATAGAGGGCGATGTAGGAACCTTGGTCGCTTACCACGGTGAGGTTCAGCCCGGGGTTGGCGGCCTCGATCTTCTGCAGAGCCGCCTTGGCAGCGTTGGATACATCGCTGGTGGAAGCGGTGGAGTTCTTGAAGATGGAAAGCAGCACGCCGTCCTTGGCGTTGATGCGCATGTACTCTTCGCCCACGTTGTCGATGGTGGTCACCTCGGCAACGTCGCCCAGCCGGATCTCACCCACGCCGTCGATCTCGGTAAGCAACAGCGAGCGCAAGTCGGCTTCGCTGGTAAGGTTGTCGCCCACCCGCAGGAGCCATTGGCTGTCGGAACCGGAATCGATGTAGCCGGCCGGCATGCTGAAGTTCTGGGCGGTGATCAGGCTTGCCAGCGTTTCCTTGTCTACCAGGGCATCAACATTGGCGCTGGAAAGCGCCTTCTGCCGCGAATCCTCGTACTGCTGGCGCGCGTCGGCAAGCTGCTGCTTGTTTGATTCAAGGGACTGCTGGGCCGCCGCAAGCTGGGCGGTGGCGCTGCCGAACTGGGAAGCTGCGGTAAGGGAACCCGACTGGGCCTGGGCAAGCTGGCTTTGATACTCGGTAAGCTGGCCGGCAGAGGCCTGGGCCTGCTGGGAGAGCTGGGCGATCTGCGCCTGCACCTGGGCGTTCGCGCCGGTTGGGTCTGTAGCCTTCAGGGCCTGTATCTGCGCCTGGATGGTAGCCGCTTCAGCGGTCTTGCCCGATATGGCAAGGGTGAGCGCGCTCGTGGCCTGGCCCAACTGATCGGCGGTTTGCTGCTGCTGGGATTCCAGCGTGCTCTTCTGCTGGCTCAGCTGCTCTTCGGCTTGGGATAGCTGCTCTTCACCTTCATCGATCTGCTTCTTCGCGTCGTAGAGCTGGGAGTTCACGCTGGCCAGCAGCTTGTTGTTGATGTCCTCGATCTTGCTGTCGGAAAGGCGCACCTCCACCGACTGCTGGGCCGAGCCAACCGTGGAAACATCGGCTACGCCATCAACGCGCTCAAGGGCGGGCACCACCTTTTCGTCGACCAGATCCGAGGTTTCGTAGATGTCGTGGTCGTCATAGGAAGCGGCAACGTAGAGCGTCGCCATCATGTCCATGCTGATTTCCATGTAATTGGGGCTGCCGGCGGTATCGGGCAGCTGGGCCGAAACCTCGTTCACCGCCGAAGACGCCTTCACCATGGCGGAGTCCATATCAGTGCCGTCTTGGAACTCCAGGAAGATCATGGAATAGTTGTCGGCGCTCTGCGACTGCACCGAGGAAACGCCGCTGATCTTCGAAAGCGAGCCCTCCAGCACATCGGTTACCTCGGATTCCACTTTTTCGGCGCTGGCGCCCGGATCGGTGGTTACCACCATGAGGTACGGCAGGTCCATATCGGGCAGCAGGTCGGTCTTCATCTTGGAAACCGAGACCCCGCCCAGGATAAGGATGATTATGACGGCAACCGTGATGATGTACGGGCGCCGGACGCTGAAGCGGCTGAGCACGTTGGACTCCTTGGTGTGTTTGAGGTGCGATTCAGAGCAAGTGCAAGGGGGCTTACCCCATTCCTAATTATGTTCACAGCGATTTTAGACCGCAGCCCCATCCCTTTTGGGTAACATCCAACCACCGAACCCGCGTTCACGGCGAATACACACTCGGCACGAAAAAACCCAACGTCTCTCACGAAACGTTGGGTTCTGAAAACCGATGCAGAGCAGTGCGCAGGGGCGGAAGCTTTCCCGCCTTGCGCCCTAGTAGCGGCTGTCGAAGATGCGCTGCGTCTTCTTCTCGGAGCGGGGCAGCTCGCCCAGCGGCACGCCCTTGGCTTCGGGGGTGCAGCCGATCTTCGCCTTGAAGATGAGGCTCAGCTCTTCCTCGCAACGGGCAAGGGCATCGCCCTCCAACGCGGTTTCGAACAGCACGGTGAGCACGTCGCGGCCCATGATGTGCTCGATCATCACCTGATACTCGGAGGAAGTTCCCGAGGTTGCGGCGATAACCTCTTCCACCTGGGCGGGGAACATATTCACGCCCTTCACCTTGAACATATCGTCAGTGCGGCCCACCAGGGTGTCGATGCGCGGATGGTGCATACCGCAGGCGCACTCGCCGGGGATGATGCGCGTAAGGTCGTGGGTGCGGTAGCGGATAAGCGGGGCACCTTCCTTGCGCAGCGTGGTAAGCACCAGCTCGCCCACTTCGCCATCGGGCACTGGTTCGCCCGTCTTCGGGTTAACGACCTCGGCATACACGAAGTCGCTCCACAGGTGCATTCCCGCGTGCTCGTGGCAGGAAATGCCGATGCCCGGGCCGTAGATCTCGGTAAGGCCGTAGATGTCGAAGATCTCGATGCCCAGCTCGGTTTCGATGCGATGGCGCATCTTCTCACCCCAACGCTCGGAGCCGATAACGCCCTTGCGCAGGGCAAGCTTTTCGCGGATGCCGCGGGCGGCGATCTCCTCGGCCAGCAGGAGCGCATAGGACGAGGTGGCACACAGGACGGTAGACTGAAGGTCTTCCATCATGCGCAGCTGCTTCTCGGTGTTGCCCGGGCCCATGGGCACCGCCATGGCACCAAGCTTCTCGGCACCCAGCTGGAAGCCGATACCCGCCGTCCACAGGCCGTAACCAGGCGTGATGTGGATGCGGTCGGTGTTGGTGATGCCCGCCGTCTCGTAGCAGCGCGCGAACATGGTGGCCCAGTCGCACACATCTTTCTGGGTGTAGGGGATAACCACCGGGATGCCCGTGGTGCCCGAAGACGAGTGCACTCGGACGATCTTTTCCTCGGGCACAGCGGCCAGCCCCAGCGGGTACACCTCGCGCAGGTCGGCCTTCTCGGAGAAGGGCAGCTTCTGGAAGTCGGCCTGGGTCTGCACATCGGAAAGATCGATGCCCTCGAACTTCTTGGCATAGAAGGGCGAGCGGTCCTTCAGGGTTTTGAACTGCTCTTTTATCAGGTCGAACTGATCTTTGGTGAGGTCCATAGATCTGCCTTTCATGTCGGTTGAAGCGGTTGGCGGGCTGCGCTGGCGCAAGCTTGGGCCGGCGGGATGCACAAAGCGCGCCGGCCCTGCCTGCCGGTTGGCGGTTTATCTTCCAAACTTTAGCACGATGGAGCGCTCTCCACGAGGTCGATGGCGGCAAGGTTCATATCAACGAAGCGCGGTTTCACGCAGGCGGGGACAACGCTGCGCATGTCGTCGAGCGTGAGCACGCCGGCAAGGCTGCTGCCCAAGGCGGGGTCGTTCACCGCCTTCAAGGCGCTGGCAAGCATGATGATGTTCAGCGCCTTGCGCGAGCCCAACTGACCGCACAGCGCCACATCGTCGACGGCAACCACCTGGGCACCCGAGCCTTCGAGCGCGGAAACCATTTCGGCCGGGTTGTAGCTGGGGGCGCGGAAGTTCGCCACGGTAGGGGCAATGCCCGAACGTGCCGTTACCATAACGCCCGCCGGGTTCAACAGGTGAAGCGCACGCAGGCCCTCGCCCGGCTCGAGCGCGATGATCACGTCGTCGGACGCATTGCCCGGCAAGGGGCTGAACACCTCTTCACCGTTGTTGCCCATACGCAGATGGCTCATCACGTCACCGCCGCGCTGCGCCATGCCCGTGGTCTCGGTAGAGCGCACCTGCCAGCCCTTGGAGCGAGCAGCTTCGGCCAGGATCTTCGCGGCAAGGACGCTTCCCTGCCCGCCGATGCCCGCAATGGAGATGTTGATCATCGG
>CAVDDI010000130.1:0-4435 GCA_963607675.1 bacterium
GGACTCGAACCGGCGACCCACGCATTACGAATGCGTTGCTCTACCAACTGAGCCACGTTGGCGCCCCATTGCGCTGAAATCAAGCGCTAGGGCATTATATCAAATCATACCCCTGTAGCAAGCAGCAAGTTCGGCCCGCCCTACAGGTACGTCACCGTTTCGCTGAGCGGCTTGCGGCTGGCGTGGTTCGCCAATGGCCCGGTACCTTCGGCGGCATAGCCCAAATCCAACAGCATGAGCACTTCCTCGTTTTCCGGCAGACCGAGCTTTTCCTTGGCAACCGCAGGGTCGAAGAAGTTGATCCAGCAGCTATCTACCCCTTCGTTGTATGCAGCAAGCACCAAATGCGTTGCCACGATGCTGGCATCCTCCACACCCGAATCGCGTTCCCCACCGGGGTACGTGAACGTGTTGCCGGCATCGAAGGCAACCACCAAGACGCATGGCGCGTTGTAACGGCAAGGGGTGATCTCGTCGATAACCGCCAGCTTTTCGGCAGATTGCACTACGTAGATGTGCTGCTCCTGCAGGTTCTTGGCCGTTGGGGCAAGGCGTGCGGAGCCCAAAATGGCATCCAGCTTTTCCGCCGGCACGGCTTTGCCGTCGAACTTCTTGCACGAATAACGGTTTGCGATAACCTCATTGAATTCCATGGCGTTCCCTTTCCCTGCTGCTGCGGTTCACTTCGCCGCCGAACAGCAAACCCCGCAAGGCCCACAATTCGACTACAACCAATGTACATTCCGCCAGAACCATACACCCACAGCCATTACGGTTGCGGTAGGAACAGCAGGTTTAACGATGCGGAAAACTACCGGGAGTCGCCGTTTCGCACGCAGCAGCCGGCATCGTCCGCCAGATATCGCCCATCAGGCAGTTACCTGCGCCGCCGGTACTCGCGCACGCTTTCCGCGAACCGGGAAAGCTCTTCAGGGGTCATCTTGTCTACGCGCACCAGGTTGTCTGCGAACTTCGCCAGCATGTCGCCGCGCTTCAACTTCAGCGCCTCGGTAACGTAGCTCACCACCACGCCGGTAACGATGGCAATGTAGAAGATCGAAAACACGCTGAGCACCACGCTGACCGCTCGCGCCACGCCCAAGGTTGCCTCTACATCGCCGAACCCGATGGTGGAAACCACCTGGAAGCAGAACCACATCCCATCACCCAGGGTTTTCTGGCCAGGGTCGGCAAGCCACACCACCAGCGAGCACGCAAAGAACAGCACCAGGAAAACAGCGGTAAGCGGCCCCAGGCCAGAATGGCGAACCACGTCGACAAGCGTCCGAACGTTAATCACGGCCTCTCCTTTCGTCGGCGGCATAGGCAATTCCCGCAGCAGCGCCCTTCGCGCCGGCAGCTTCCTGCAAGCAGCGCGGCAGCGGAATGGCAGCGGCAACCAGCGCAGAAACCAACATCACCGCCACGCCGCTAACCGGGAAGCACAGGAACAGCAGCAGGGCAACCATGAGCGGCTGGCGCATAACCGCCGCCATGCAGGCCGCCGTGCAAGCCGCACAGCAGAACACCGCATCGATTCCCAGAAGCAGCGAGAACCCATATCCCAGACATATGCCCGAAAAGATAAGCGGGAAGAAATGCCCGCCCCGCCAGCCAAGCTTTATGCAGGCCGCCGTGACGAACGGCTTCAAGAAACCTGTGGCAACAAGGGCAACGGCGCCTATCTGCGCATACCGCTCCATAACCAGCTCGCTTTGGGATTCACCCGCGAACATCACCAGCGGAAACGCCGTGCCCACAACGGCAAGCAGAAGCCCCGCGATCATACAGCGCGCAACCGGGCCGCCCAAGTGCCCGCGAACCTTCCCCGAAAGCGCATTGCCGATATGGAACAGCCACCCAGCGGCACAGCCCGCCGCAACAAGCGCAACAAGCCAGCAAAGCTCTGCGCCGCCAACGCTCATCGCAGAAAAGCGCGGCATGGCCATGCCGCCGCCGAACAGCGCCCCAAGCCCCAGAAACGCCGTAAGCGCACCGGCAATGGCGCAAAGATAGGCCACTACCTTCCAGCGTTTGGGCGCAACGAGCGTTCCCTGCTCGGGAATTTCGCTGGCCGAGCCGGCGAACGGCGCCACGAAGCCGTACAGGGGTGCCGTGAACACCGCTGAAAGCGCAGCCTGAACACCCGCGCAGGTAAGATCCTTGAAATCCGACCCGAAGCGACGCATGCGATCGCCCACCCAGGTGCACAGGCCCGCGATAACCCCCGTAAGCCCGGCTTCAGGCCCAACGCTTCCACCGAACACCAACGGCAGCAAGGCCGCAACCGACATGCGCCCCAAACGGCTGTAGTCGTAGCGGCCGTCTTGCTTCACCTTCGCCATAACGGCATCGAGGTCTTCGGGCAGCTCGCCGAAGCGCTTCTGGAAAAGGCCGATTGCCAAGCCGCCGCCAAGGCACAGCAGCAGCGTCCACGGCAAGAAGCCGAACGCGCCCGAGAACAGCACCGGCATCGCCTGCACCGCATCGGGTGCAATCCGCGCGGCATATTCAAGCAGCATTGCGGGCAGCGCCTCCCACAGAAAACCAAGCCCTACGCCCATAAGCCTGAAGAAAGCCCACACCGCCGCGCCGGCAAGGGCACCGGTTACGATGGTGCACACCGAGAACAAGACGCGGTTCCTGAAACGCGTTGCAGTATCCATGCAAACCCTTTCGCTGGCTCAACCCTGAATCGTGCCACGCACGCACTGGGTCAGATTTGCGGGCGTCAACTCCCTCTATTTTTGAACAGATCGCAGAATTTGGCTAATCCATAGCGGCCAGCGCGCTAGCTAGCAGGCGAAAAAACTGAAGCTTTCCCGCACTTTCCCCGGCGCACCCACCAACGGCGCCGAAGAACCAGCCATCCGCACGCGGAACCGAAACCGCCTACCGGCATGCCCAACCGCGCCGAAAGCCCGATACGGCCGGCGCCCGCCCGTAGGATCGGAACGGCCAGGGACCGCAGGCCTTGGCCTTCTGCATCACCAAGATGGTTATGGCCAACCGCGCCGCCGCTAGCGTGAAACATAGTCGCACATCTGGCATTGCTTGGGGGCATCGCCGCTTACCTCGCGGTAGAACATGCCCGACCATCGGCAGATCTCCTGCAGCACAGGCACCACACTGGCGCCCTTTTCGGTAAGCGAGTACTCCACGCGCGGCGGAATCTCGTCGTAGCTGCGGCGCGCAACGATGCCATCGGCGATAAGCTCTTTCAGGGAAGAGGACAGCACGGCGTCGGATATGTTGGTCATCTCTTCCCGGATGCCGCTGTAGCGCAGGGTGCCCTTGTTGCCCAGCACGCAGATTATGCGCGACTTCCAACGGCCGCCGAACACATCAAGCCCGTACTCCAGCGGGCAGCGGATATCTTTCTCCAACTTGCGTTTATGAGGCATGGCAAACCCCTCCCTTTCCTTCCCCTACACCCTACGACAGGAACACGGCACTCGCTAGTTACTATGGGGAACATTAGTGACTTATCTTTTGCCCCATATCTGGGATCTTCCGAGCCACCCGCGTATCTTGAGCATCAGTAAGCGGGGCAGATGCCCCGAAGGCTCCGAACGAAGGAGAAACGATGCAGGTAAAGGCATATCTTCAGGTAATCATGACCATCAACCCCGAGAACCGCCCGGCAGCAGCCAAGGTGTACAACGACTATCGCCAGCCGTTCCTGGACGAAATCGAAGGCGCACTGACCAAGGAATGCCTCATCCGCGATGAGGACGTGCAGGTTATCCACGGCTTCGACTCCATGGAACATGCGAAGGCCTACCTGGAAACCCCGCTGTTCACCGAAAAGGTAGCCCCCGGCCTGCAGCCCACCTGGGCCGCCGATCCGGACATCCGCTTCTACGAGGTGCTCTAAGCTAGTATCATCTCCCAAGCAAGCGAAAAGAACCTCGTTGGGGCTTCGGCTTCGACGAGGTTCTTTGTGTATCGAAAGGCCCAGCAACCATGCTGAAAACGATAACCTCCAAGCCCTTTGCCGCAGCGTGCGCGCTCACCCTGGCATGCTCGGTCCTCGGAAGCCTGCTGGCAGGGCTTCCCTACCTTGCGGTTCTGGGGGCCTTGGTTATCTCGCTCATCTTGGGCATCGCGTGCCAAGCGGCGCGCCCCGCCATCGCGTACGCCGCCCCGGGCATCGCGCTTATCTCGAACAAGTTCCTGCGCGCTGGCATCATCCTGCTTGGCTTCAAACTGAACCTTCTTGCCCTGGCGCAGGCTGGGGTGAAAACCATCGCATTGGCCTGCGTGGTGGTAACGGGCACCATCTTCCTTGCCTACAACCTGGCACGGCGCTTCGGCGCAAGCAAGCACCTGGCAATCCTTACCGCTTCGGGCACCGGCATATGCGGTGCGGCGGCTGTTATGGGCATTGCCTCGCAGCTTCCCTCCAGCAAGGAGGAAACCGCGCAGCATGCCG
>CAVDDI010000131.1:0-4365 GCA_963607675.1 bacterium
AGCAGTGGTGCCGCGCCGCTCAGGTGCGCCGTCGCCTGCGCCGCACCAACATCGCCCAGATCGGCCGCCCCTACCCCGGCATGATGGACCTCTACATCGACGAGACCAACCTGTACAACCGCCTTGGCCTGTACACCAAGCAGTTCGACTGGGAGAAGATGTGGGCCATCGCCGACGACATCGACGACCAGGCAGCCATCGATGCCAAGGCAGCCGAGATCATCGACACCTTCGACATCGAGGGCGGCGCCTCCGTTTCCGACGAGCCCATCCAGGACATGGCCAAGTACGTGGTTGCCTTCGAGCAGTGGGTCAAAGACGAGCAGCTGGGCCTTATCGCCAGCCACTACGATGGCTTCGCCCAGGGCAAGGCGGGCGTGCTGGACAGCATGCTGATCCCCGCGTTCTCGATGCTCATCAAGCAGGGCACTTCCTGCGCCGTCGAGGGCGACATAAAGGTTGCCATCGCCATGAGCATCCTGAAGACCATCGCCGGCACCGGCCAGCTCTCCGAGATGTACTCCATCGACTTCCCTGAAGATGTGGTCATCATCGGCCATTCCGGCAGCGGCGACGCCGACATCTCCACCGCCAAGAAGCCCACGCTGAAGGTTGTTCCCGTATTCCACGGCAAGACCGGCGGCGGCTACCTTACCCAGTTCTACCCGGGCCTGGGCACGGTTACCTACCTGGGCATCACGCAGGACGGCGACGGCAACTTCAAGTTCGTGGTTGCCGAGGGCGAAAACGTCGAAGGCCCCATCTTCACCTTCGGCGATACCAATATGCGCATGAAGTTCAGCATCGGCGCCCGCGAGTTCATGAACCGCTGGAACGAAACCGGCCCCACGCACCACATGGCAGCGGCACTGGGCAGCCACACCGACACCATCCTGAAGGTCGCCAAGATCCTGAACGTTCCGGTAGACATCGTCTGCCGCTAGGAACGAGCCCTAACCGCTAGGGCGCAGGGAAACAACACGCACCTCGTTAACAAAGGGGAGCTTGCAGCGTTGCAAGCTCCCCTTCTTGGTTCCAGCAGGCCTAAGACCGGCTACAGGGAAACGCGAACCATTCGCTATTCCCTGTCTATCTCCTTGAGCTGCTGCACCAGCTCGGTACGCTTCTGGTCACGTTCCTGGCGCGCTTCGCGCATCAGCTCGATGCGGCGCTGCCTGCGCTCTAGCTTTGCCTGCTCTATCAGGTCGTGGCGCTTGTGCTGTTTTTCCAAACGGGCCCGCGCCTTCGCCAACTTGCGCTGGCGACGGGCGCTTTGCTTGCCGTCGGCGGCATCGGCCAGCTGGGCATAGGCAAGGTGATCGCCCACGATATCGCCCATATGCCGCGGGTCATGGGCCACTTCGCGCGCCGTCTCTACCGGGTGCACATCGGCAACCCGGTAGGTAAGCTGCGCCAGCAGGGGCATTGCCAAAACCGTTATAGCGCCTGCCGCCACCAGCACCGACGCCGTGTCGTCCGACATGGCGCCGGCCTTCGTGGCCACCGAGGTAACCGCAACGATAAGCGGCAGCGCCGTGGTGCAGTACAAGGCCACACTCACCCGGTTATGAGAAGACATGGTACGAGTTTCCCTGTCGGTGGAAAGCGAGATGAAAATCGGCACGGCGCGGATAAGCAGCAGCGCAAGGATGAACGCAACCAGCAGTGCCGGCTTCTCGAACACCGCCATGAGGTCGATCTTCGCGCCGGACACCACGAAGAACAGCGGCACGAAGAACCCGAAGGCGGCACCGTCGAGCTTATGCTCCAGGTCGTGGTTGCCCGAGGGGATAACGTAGCGCAGCACGAAGCCCGCTGCAAATGCGCCCAGCACCGCGTCAAGCTGGAACACCGCCGAAAGCGCAACAAGCGCAACCAACAGCAGCACCGTAACGCGCATGGTGGTCTGCGAGGTGGTGTTGGCGTTTTCGGAAAGGAAGCGGTACACGCGGCTGCCGGCCTTCTTCGCCTTCGCCGGGATCACCGCAGCAAGCACCGCAACCGCTGCGAAGGCAAGCAGCACTGCAACGGTTTTCCACTCGGCGCGCGAGGAAAGCAGCAGCGCCATGGCGATGATGGGGCCCAACTCGCCCCACGTGCCATACGCCAACACCGAATCGCCCACCCGGGTACCTATGAGGTTGCGCTCCTTCAGTATGGGCATCAGCGTGCCCAGCGCCGTTGTCCCCAGGGCGATGGCCACCGCAACGCCACCCAAATCGCTGGGGGCATGGGCGGGGGCAACCAAGGAAACCACCGCCACTGCGGCAAAGCCCAAAGCCAGGCATGCCAGCCAGGTAACGAATCCGCGTTTCCCCTGGTGGCCAGTGATGTTCTTCGGGTCTATCTCGAAACCGGCCAGCAAAAACAGGAATGCCAAGCCAAGCTCGGAGAGCAGGCTGATGGAATCGGAGAGCTCTATCAGGCCGGCCATGTTCGGGCCCAGCAGCGCACCGGCGATAAGCAGAAACACCGTTTCGGGGATGGGCTTCTTGGGGATGGACTGGGCAACGATGGGGCATAGCGCCGCAACCAAGACGATAACGGCAAGCGATATAAGCTCTTCTGTCATGCAGGGGTCTTCCAAGCGGGGATCGGGTTTGCCCCATTATGCCGCCTTAGCGTTTCATCGTCCAACGGAGCAGGAAGGCGGAATTCACGATAACGATCACGCTGCCGCAGTTGTGCACAAGCGCCCCGCTAACCGGGTCGAGCACGGCGATGAACGCCAAGATGATGGCCACGAAGTTGAGCGTCATGGCGAAGGTGAGGTTTGCCTTGATCACGCGCATGGTATGGCGCGAAAGTGCCAGAAGGTGCGGCAGCGAGCCGATACCTCCACTCACCATGGCGATGTCGGCAGCCTCGATGGCAACGTCGCTGCCCACGCCGCCCACAGCTATACCCACGAACGAGCGCTTGAGGGCCGGGGCATCGTTTATGCCGTCGCCCACCATGGCGCAGAGCCTCCCCTCTGCCTCGCTGCGTTCGATGAAGGCCATCTTGTCTTCAGGCCGGCATTCCGCCTCGCACCGCCCAATGCCCACTTCCGCGCATACCGCATTGGCCGCAGCCTGGCTGTCGCCGGTAAGCAGCACGGATCCAACGCCCATGGCGTCGATGGAGCGGATGGTCTGCGCCGACTCGCTGCGCACGGTATCGGTCAGGGAGACGATGCCGGCGGCGGTGGAATCCACCGAAACGAACGCCAGGGTTTCACCCTTTTCACGCAGCTTGTCAAGCAGTCCCTGGTCGAAGCTTTCCAGCGAAACGCCCTGTTCGGCCATCAGGCGGTCGTTGCCCACGGCAACCATGCGGCCGCCCACCTGGGCAGCCACGCCCAACCCCGGCTTCATCTCGAAGCCTTCGGGCTTTGCGGGAACGATCCCCTCTTCGCGGGCACAGCGAACCACGGCTTTGCCCAGCGGATGCTCGCTGCGAAGCTCCGCCGAGGCAACCAACGCATACAGCCCATCTTCGGCAAAGCCGCTTGCTGGGCTCGGGTAAACGCCGCCCACCTGCGGCTGGCCCACGGTGATGGTGCCCGTCTTGTCGAATACCACGCAACCCACTTTCGCCAAGCGCTCCAGGGCATCGCCTTCCTTCACCAGGAAGCCGCGCTTGGTGGCGTTGCCGATTGCCGCCACGATGGCGGTAGGGGTTGCCAGCACCAGCGAGCAAGGGCAGAACACGACCAGAACCGTGACCGCACGCAGGATCTCGCCGGTAACCAGGTACACACCCACCGCAGAGGCAAGGGCGCCCACAACCACCCATGTGGCCCACTTGTCGGCCATGCGCACGATCTTCGCCTTGCCGGCATCGGCGCTCTGCACCAAGCGCGTCATGCGGCGGATGGAGCTGTCCTCGCCCACGCGCGTGGCGCGCACATCGATGGATCCGAACTGGTTGACCGTACCAGCGGAAACCTCGCTGCCAACCTGCTTGTCCACCGGCATGGGCTCGCCGGTAACCGCGCTTTCATCGATGCTGGTTGCGCCCGCCAGCACCACGCCGTCCACGGGCACGGTTTCGCCGGGAAGCACGCGCACCGTCTGGGCAAGCTTGACCTCATCGGCATCCACCTCCCACTCGGCGCCATCGCCCTCCACGATACGCGCCCTGCGCGGGGTAAGTTCCACCAGGCGCTTGATGCCCTTTTGGGCACGGGCGACGGTAAGCTCTTCCAGCAGGCCGCCCAGCTGCATGATAAGGGCCACCTCGCCCGCAGCGAAGAACTCGCCGATGGCGACAGCGGCAACAAGCGCCAGGGAAACCAGCAGGTCGGCCTTCACGTCGAACTCGGTAACCACGGCGATGAACGCCTCGCACACAATGGGCACGCCGCATAGCACGATGGCCACC
>CAVDDI010000132.1:0-4172 GCA_963607675.1 bacterium
CGTACCCAGGAGCAAGGAAGCCTGGCTGGTGTGCGCGGCCGACAAATGGTGCTCATTCGGAGAGACCCTGTTCAAGCGGTAGTGGCTAGCTCTAACGCACTGAGTCATCCACGTTCAAACCTCCCGCTACCCCGATGGCGGACAGCAAAATCAGCCACCGATATCGGTCGTGCCCCAAAGCGATAGGTTGCTCATAGCGTACAGGGGTATGTTGCGCATCCAATCCTGCTCACGGAACCCAGACATGCTGAAACGTAGGGCGCAAACGTCCGGATGTTTGTCCTTGAAGGAACGCAGGCTCCTCGCACGCAGATTTTCCTCAGCCTTCACCTCGATGGCGACAATCCGATTGCTATCCTGCACAAGGAAGTCGATCTCCCCTGAAGAGTTTTCGGCTGACCAATAGTAAGGAGCAAGCCCACGCTCGGAAACCAGCTGCTGGCAAACGTACTGCTCGGTCAATGCTCCCTTGAATTCAGAGAAAACGACGTTGCCGTTCACAACAGTCGAGGGTTCAAGCTCCGACATGGCACCAAGGAGCCCCACATCGAGCAGAAAGAGCTTGAAAGCATTGTCGCCGGCATATGGACGGAGCGGCAAACCAGGCTTCGATATCCTTCGCACGCGCGTCACTAGCCCTGCCTGCGCAAGCCAGATGAGTGCCTCCTCGTAGTCTTTCGCACGCGCACCCTTGCGAATATGCCCAAACACGAATTTGCGGTTCTCACGAGACAGGTGCGAAGGAATAGATTCCCACGCTTCCATCATGCGCGGAATCAGCCTGAAGGGAGCGTGTTTCGCGAAATCGCGTTGGTAACCGTCCAGGATATCGACCTGTATCTTACGCACCTCTGAGAGCTCGGCACCCTGAGCGAAGGCATCAACTGCAGCGGGCATGCCACCAACCACGTAATACTGGCGCAAGGACTCCGTAGCCTTCGGCGCAAATGATGACATCCTGCCGGTATCCTCAGAATCAAGCAGCTCCCTGAGCATCGCGTTTCCGGTTGCATCAAGGAACTCGCGGAAACTCAAAGGATATAGGTCGAGTTCATTGACTTTGCCTACAGGATAGCCAGAGCCCTCATGCGCGGAAAGACCTAACAATGAACCGGCCGCTGCCACGGCATACGCGGGCGCATCCTCGCAGAAGTATTTGAGGGATGTTATGGCCAATGGACACGACTGTATCTCGTCAATAACGATAAGGGTATCGCCAGGGGTTATTTGCACGCCCGTGTGAAGAGACAGATCTGCAATGATACGCCCCGTATCAAAATCCCGCTCAAAGAAGGAGCGGGCAACTGTATCGTTATCCAGGCTTAAGTAAGCCACCTTGCCGAAATGGAGCCCACCGAATTCCTTGAGGAGCCACGTCTTGCCAACCTGCCTGGCGCCATTGAGAATGAGAGGCTTCCGTCTAGGGCTGCTCTTCCATTTAACAAGCTCCCCCATAAGAAATCTATCCATGCTGCCCCCTAATGCAAATAGCAATTACCACCTTATTTTAGTAATTTCTCACATTTTTAAGGACTTAAAAATGTAATGACTCGCATTTTCATGGACATAATGCTGCTTAACCAAGATCACCCGACCCGCAGAAGATACTCGGTCGATGAAATGCTCTTCGCGCAGCAGCCGTAGCGCTTATCACGAGAACCGGCGAAAGAAAGGCCGTAAAGTGTCGAAGTTGCCAAAATCAGACGGAACATTCTCTCGATTCAATAGAAATACGAATCTCATGCTCGTCGCTTCACGCGCTTCGGCTATAAACTGCGGCCGCCGTTCGAGCCGTAATCGCTCCAAGAAAGAGCATCCCCGTTCCGCACAGGCCCCACTCGATGCCGCATCGCCAAACAAGCAGCGAAGTGGGTAGGGGCATCGCCGCGAGGGGTTCTCTGAACACCGTCCCTGTTAGATTCGCGAAGCGAATCCCATCCAAATGCATGAAGCAGTGCAGCGCATGAAGATATGGCTCGCACCGGCGAGCCATATCGAACAGCGGAACGGGAATCCCCGAGGGGCGCATGCCCCTGCCCGCGGCGCGGACGGGGCTCACCAGGCAGAAAGGGACAAGGAAAGCTCCTTGCCCCTGATTGCATTTCTTTGCCCGGCAACCGCTAGGCTATCTTGGCCACCCTTACTGCGCACACCTTGTATTCCGGCGTTGAGCAGATGCGGTCGAGCCCATCGCTGGTAAGCCAGTTGGCATTGCCGTCCTGGAAATGGAACGGCATCCAGGTTTGCCCTGGGTTGGTTTTACCCGAGACGCGTGCGGTGGTCTCGATCTTGCCACGACGGCTTTCCACGCATATCTTCTCGCCGTCGACGATGCCCAAACGCCCTGCGTCCTGATCGTTGATCTCGATGAAGGAGCTTCCGCAGATCTCATTCAAGCCCGCGGTCTTGTCGGTCATGGCTGTAGCGTTGTAGTGGTACAGGATGCGCCCCGTGGTGAGCATAAGCGGGTACTCTTCATCCGGCAGCTCGGCGGCGGGAATGTACTCGGCCAGCGAGTAGATGCCCAAACCACGGCTGAACGTGCCCACATGCATGATAGGCGTGCCGGGGTGTTCCTTGCTCAGGCAGGGCCAGCACAAACCTTGGCCCGCAACCTCCGCAGAATCCAAGCGCCCGTGGCTGATGCCGTGGAAGCTGGGGGTGAGCTCGGCGATCTCGTCCATGATCTGGGCACTGGTAAGCTGCGGCTGGGCATAGCCCATGCGGTTCATGATGTCGATGAAGATATCAGTGTCCAGGCGCGTACCGGGGATGGTAACCGCCGTACGGATGCGTTGAACACGGCGCTCGGTGTTGCTGAATGTGCCTTCCTTTTCCGCATAGCTGCGGCCGGGCAGCACTACATCGGCATATTTAGCCGTTTCGGTGAGGAACAAGTCGTCCACCACCAGGAAGTCCAACGATTCCAGCGCCTTGATGACGTGATGGGTGTCGGGGTCGGTGCGCACCGGGTCCTCGCCGAAGATGAACAGGCCCTTGATATCGCCCGAGATCATCTTGGGGAAGCACTCGGTGGCGTAGGTTCCCTTCCACTTGGGAATCTGCACGCCCCAATGCTTTTCGAAGCGCTCCATAACGTCGGCGTTGGCAAGCTTCTGGTAACCCGGGAAATCGCCCGGGGTGGCACCCATGTCGCAGGCGCCCTGAACGTTGTTCTGGCCGCGGACGGGGTTCACGCCACAGCCAGGCTTGCCGAAGTTGCCGGTGATCATGGCCAGGTTCGAAAGCGACATAACGCCTTCGGTGCCGCTGGTGTGCTCGGTAACGCCCAGGCAGTACACGATGGCGGCCGCATTGGCCTTGCCGTACAGCCGCGCGGCGAATACCAGGTCTTCTGGGTTTATCTCGCAGATGTCGGCAACGTATTCGGGCGTGTACTTCTCTACCATTTCCTTGAAGGCATCGAAGCCCTCGGAACGGGCGGCGATGAATTCCTCGTCGATAAGCCCCTCATGGATAAGCACGCGCGCGACGCCGTTCGAGAACGCCACGTTGGTACCAGGCTTCAGCTTCAGGTGCACATCGGCAAGCTTGGTGAGGCCGATCTCACGCGGGTCCACCACGATGAGCTTCGTGCCGTTTTCCACCGCTTCGCGGATCTGCATGCCGAACACCGGGTGCGCTTCTTCGGGGTTGGAGCCCACCAACATGATGACCTCGGCGTTCTGCGCGATATCGGTGATGGGGTTGGTCATGGCGCCGGAACCCAGGGTCTGTGCCAGACCGGCAACGGAAGGGCCATGGCACACGCGGGCGCAGTTGTCGATGTTGTTGGTCTTGAACACCGTGCGTGCCATCTTCTGCAGCATATAGATGTCCTCGTTGGCAGAGCGGGCGCACGCGAAGGCCGCAAGCGCCTGCCCGCCGAACTCATCACGCAAAGCGCCCATCTTCGACGCCACCAGGTTCAGCGCATCGTCCCAAGAGGCAGGCTCGAGCTGCCCGGATTCCGCGTTCCGCACCAGCGGCGTGGTAAGGCGCTCGGGCGAATGCACGAAGTCGAAGCTGCCGCTGCGGCCCTTCACGCACAGCAGGCTGTGGTTGGAGGGGCCGTCAACCGCTTCGGTGTCGACGATCTTGCCGTCTTTGACGATGAGGTTGTACTGGCAACCCGTGGCACAGTGCGGGTATGTAGTATGAGCGCGCCCCAG
>CAVDDI010000133.1:0-4164 GCA_963607675.1 bacterium
TCTTCGTCTTCTTTTTCCTCCGAAGATGAAGTGGCGATAGCGGAAATACGGTCGTTTCCAGCCACATTCATGATATGCACGCCTTGCGTAGAGCGACCCAGCTGGGAAACGCCGGAAACAGGCGTACGCACCACAGAGCCCTCTTCGGTGATGATCATGATCTCATCGTGGGGATCGACGACCTTCATCGCTGCAAGAAGACCCTTCTTATCGGTCATGGTTATGGTGTTGACGCCCTGACCGCCGCGATGATGGGTTGGGTACTCAGCAACGGGGGTGCGCTTGCCGTAGCCGAGCTCGGTTATCACCAGAAGCTCGGTTCCAGGACGGGCTACCTCCATGCCCAGCACACGCACATCGTCGTGCACGGTCATGCCGCGCACGCCCATGGTGTCGCGGCCCATAGAGCGAACCTCGGACTCGTCCCACATGATGGCCTTGCCGATGCTGGAAACCATCATCACCTTCTCGCCCTCGGCAACACGCTGCACGCTGATAAGGGTGTCGCCGTCCTTCAGGTTGATGGCGATAAGGCCGTCACGGCGGGTGCGGTCATAGAGCTTCATGGAGGTCTTCTTCACCATGCCCGACGAAGTGGCGAACATCAGGTACTCGTCTTCTGGGAAATCCTTCGTTGCGATGACCGCCGCGATGGTCTCACCCTTCTCAAGGGGGAGGATGTTGACGATGGCGGTACCGCGCGCATGGCGGCTGGCCTCCGGGATCTCATAGGCCTTCAGGCGGTATACCTTGCCCTTCGAGCTGAAGAACAGCAGGTACGCATGGGTAGAGGAGATGAACAGATGCTCAACGAAATCCTCTTCCTTCAGGTTCACGCCCTGCATACCCTTGCCGCCGCGCTTCTGCTGACGGTAGGTCGCAACGGGCAGGCGCTTGACATAGCCGGCTTTCGTCACCGTGATGGCAACCTCTTCTTCTGCGATGAGGTCCTCCAAGTCAAGGTCCTTGGCGGCGTCGGTAATCTGGGTTGAGCGCTTGGAGGCGTACTTATCCTTTATCTCGATAAGCTCTTCCTTGATGATCTTCTTCACCAGATCCTTATCGGAAAGCACGCGCTTGTAGTAGTCGATGCGCTCGCGGAGCTCCTTCAACTCCGCCTCGATCTTCTCGCGCTCCAAACCGGTAAGGCGACGGAGCTTCATCTCGAGGATCGCCTCGGACTGCTTCTCGGAGAGCTTGAAGCGCTCCATCAGCGTGTCCTTCGCCTCGCGGTCGGTCTCCGACGAGCGGATGATCTGTATCACCTCGTCGATGTTGTCCAGCGCGATGACGAAGCCTTCGAGGATATGGGCTCGGGCCTCGGCCTTCGCCAGGTCGTAACGGGTACGGCGCTCAACTACCTCCTCTTGATGAAGGATGTAGTAGTGGAGGATCTCCTTCAGGGAAAGCACGCGGGGAACGCCGCCGACCAGGGCAAGCATGTTGCAGCCGAAGCCGACTTGCAGCTGGGTGTGCTTGTACAGCTTGTTCAGCACCACTTGCGGTATGGCGTTCTGCTTAAGCTCGATGATGATATCGATGCCGTGGCGGTCGGCGCCGTCATGGACGTTCGATATCTCGGGGAGCTTCTTGTCGCGGATCAGGTCGGCGATCTTCTTCAGCAGGTTCGTGCGGTTCACCTGGTAGGGGATCTCCGACACCACGATGGAATGCTTGCCGTTCTTACCCTCCTCGATACGGCAGGTGGAACGGATGGTAAGGCTTCCGCGGCCCGTTTCGTATGCGTCGCGGATCCCCTTGCGGCCCATGATGATGCCGCCGGTGGGGAAATCGGGGCCGGGGAGCACAGTCATCAGGTCGTCAACCGTGCAATCGGGGTTGTCCAACATCATGCAGGTAGCATCGATGGCCTCACCCAGGTTATGCGGGGGGATGTTGGTGGCCATACCCACCGCGATGCCCGAAGAGCCGTTCACCAGCAGGTTGGGGAAGCGCGCCGGCAGCACAACCGGCTCCTGCAGGCTCTCGTCGTAGTTCGGCTGGAAGTCGACCGTCTCCTTATCCAGGTCGCGAAGCAGCTCCATGGCAGGCTTGTCCAGACGAGCCTCCGTATAGCGCATTGCCGCTGCGGAGTCACCGTCGATGGAGCCGAAGTTGCCATGGCCGTCAACCAACGGCACGCGCATAGAGAACGGCTGGGCTAAGCGGACCATGGTGTCGTACACGGCGGAATCGCCGTGGGGGTGATACTTGCCGATAACGTCGCCGACGGTACGTGCCGACTTGGCATGCGGCCGCTTGGGCGTGATGCCGCTTTCGTTCATCGCATACAGGATGCGGCGATGGACAGGTTTCAAGCCGTCGCGAACATCGGGCAAGGCGCGGGAAACGATGACGCTCATCGAGTACTCGAGGAACGAAGTGCGCATCTCACGGCTCAGCTCGGCGGGCAAGACGTTTGCCGCAGCTGCAGCAACCTCTTCCTGACCGGCTGTTTCATTGTTTTCTTCTGCCACGAAGACTCCTTCTTTCGTGTTTTCCTATTGGGTGCGTGCGAAGTCTTTCGCATAAGACGGACGGCAACGGCGCGCCGCCCGCAAACGTCTAGAAATCAAGGAAGCGCACGTCGTGGGCATGCTTCTGGATGAAATCCTTACGAGGCTCAACCTGGTCGCCCATCAGCTCGCTTACCACACGCTCGGCCTCGGCGGCGTCTTCGATGCTCACCTGCAGCAAGGTGCGCGTAGAGGGTTCCATGGTGGTTTCCCAGAGCTGCTCAGGGTCCATCTCGCCCAAGCCCTTGTAGCGCTGCAGCGAGATGCTGTCGCGGTCGGGTATCTCGGCCAAACGGGCGTTGAGCGCCTCGTCGTTGAAGATATATTCCAGCTTCTTGCCGCCCTTCTTCTTAAGGCCGTACAGCGGCGGTTGGGCGATGTAGATGTAGCCGCGGGAGATGAGCTCGGGCATGTAACGATAGAAGAACGTGAGCAGCAAGATGCGGATATGCGCTCCATCGACGTCGGCATCGGTCATGATGATGATGCGATGGTAACGGGCCTCGTCTGCGTTGAAGTCCTCACCGATGTTCGTGCCGATGGCGGTGATCAGCGACGAGATGGTGTCCGAGGAAAGCGAACGGTGCAGGCCAGCTCGCTCAACGTTGAGGATCTTGCCGCGCAAAGGCATGATGGCCTGGTATTTTCGGTCGCGAGCCTGTTTCGCCGAGCCGCCTGCGGAATCGCCCTCGACGATGAAGATCTCGGAATCGGCGGGGTTCTTGCTGGAGCAGTCGGCGAGCTTGCCGGGCAGGCTGAACGAATCCAGCACGCCTTTCCTTCGCGTCATCTCGCGCGCCTTGCGCGCAGCCTCACGGGCCTTAAGGGCTTGCGAGGCCTTGTTGATGATGCGCTTCGCGGGCGCGGGGTTTTCCTCAAGGAACTCAGCCAAGCCCTTGGCCACAGCGGTCTGTACCAAGCCGCGGATCTCGGTATTCCCCAGCTTGCCCTTGGTCTGACCTTCGAACTGCGGGTCGCGCAGCTTCACGGAGACCACGGCGGCCAAGCCCTCGCGGGTGTCGTCACCTGAAAGGTTGCTCTCCTTCTCTTTCAGGATGCCCTTCGAACGGGCATAGTCGTTGATGGTGCGCGTAACACCCTGCTTGAAGCCATCGAGGTGGGTGCCGCCGTCGATGGTGTGGATGTTGTTCGCGAAGGAGAGCACGCCGTTGCTGGAGTACGAAGAAGACCACTGCATGGCAACTTCCACCATGCCATCTTCGTTTTCGGCCTCGAAATACACAGGATCGTTCAGGGTTTCCTTGCTTGCGTTCAGGAACTGCACGAAGTCAACCAAGCCACCCAGAGCCTGGAACACCTCGGTCTGAGGGGCGCCATCCCCGTCGATGGCCCTCTCGTCGGTAAGCGTGATCTTAAGGCCGCGGTTCAGGAACGACATCTCGCGGAAGCGCGTCTTGAGCGTTTCGTAGTCGTAGACGGTGGTCTCACGGAAGATCTCGGGATCGGGCCAGAAGGTTACCGAGGTTCCGCTGCTCTCGGCGGTGCCTATCTCGTGCAGCTTCTCCTTCGTCTTGCCATGGTCGAAGGAGATCTCGTATTCCTTGCCATCGCGACGGACGCGGACAACCACCTGGGTGGAAAGCGCGTTCACTACCGAGACGCCTACACCATGCAGGCCGCCGGAAAC
>CAVDDI010000134.1:0-4077 GCA_963607675.1 bacterium
GTAGGTGTCGGCCCCGTCGCCCACGATTACGCGGTACGAGCCAGCAGGGATATCGGTGCCCACGCGGTACACGCCGCTGCCGTAGGGCGAGGTGAACTGCTCGGTCATCTTGGCGATGGGCGTCATGGTGCCGTTGTTCACCAGTATCAGCACCTCGCCATCTTCGAGGTTCATGAGGTTGTGCCCGTAGTAGCTGTTCACGTGTACGGTGTTGTAGGTGTTGGCGCTATCGGAAGTGGGCTGCAGGATGAAGAAGTACGAAAGGGCCGAGCTGCTGCCGCTGAACCAGTAGGTTCCGGCGGGAAGGTCGGTGCCCACATGGAATATGCCCTGCGGGTAGATACCCCCGCCGTCGGGCGCATTCGAGGTTCCGCCGAAGAAATCAGCCTGGATCCCCGACAGCTCTTCTTCGGTAAGGGCGGAAGAGCCCTGCAGGTCGAACGCGCTGCGCGTTTGGGCGTTGAGGTACGCTTGGTCGCTATCGGAACTGGACGAGCCTCCATTCTGACCGTTGTCGAACGAGGGGATGTTCTGCGGGTTGCCATACGTGCTGCCCAGGTAACTATCTGCACCGCTGCTGAGCGCCACTGTGCAGGCGGAGCATCCTGCCATGCCCAGAAGCAGCACTACGATGATGGCAACAATGGCAACGATCAAGCCGGTGTGGCTTTTCTTCGGAGGTGTAGGCGGCGCCGGCGGCGCTGTTGGGGTGGTTGGCTGGGCGTAACTGGAGCTTGCTGCAGATGGGTTTTGCTGCTGCGCGAATTCGCTTTGGGCTGCAGTGTCCTGGGCGCCGCCGGTCCCGGCAGCCCCGGCGGAGGCATCTTGCTGCTGCGCGGGCTGGCTTTGAGGGGTGTCTTGCTGGGCGGAGGCATCGGAGGGTTTGCCTGCGGCGTAGCTGCTGGTTGGAGGGGTGGGCGGAACGGGGCGCGTTGCGTTGTTCGTCTGGGGCCCTGCCGACTGCTGAGCGTATTTCGATACCGGGGTCTTCGGTGGGTTTCCCCAGTAAGAGGGATCGGGTGTGCGGGGCATGATGTTCCTTTCAGGGCAGATGCCGTGTGATATTCGCTTTTGGCAATACTACCGCCCCAAAACGCCAGCCAGCGCAATGGTTACGGATGCGTAAGGTGGCCTTCGGGGCTCTGCCTGGAATGAGCCCTTGTGGCGGAGTTGACACTATGGGAAGTGCGGCGCACCGCGCAATTACTCTTCGGCGCAGTAGGCCTGAGCGGTTATGGCGGTGAAATCGCAGGCGTCGGTAGGACAGCTGCCGATGCAGGCGCCGCAGGCTATGCAGAGCTTCGGGTCTACTTCAGGGCAGTGCGAATCGGTTGTTGCGGTGCGGGCGCCGGTTGGGCATGCGCCGATGCACTCATGCGCGCCGGTGCATTTCTGGCAATCGGTGGTAGAGCAATAGCGCTCGATGAGCGCAGCGCGCACCGGGGTGGCCTTCGCGGCCTGCACCATAAGCTCTTGGCGGGGCCAGGCCTGTTTGCTGGGCATCCATGCCGAACCTGCCGATTCCTCGCTGTTGATGCGCGCCTTGGCGTGCATGCGCTCTTGCTTTTCCCTGAAGTCGCTTACGGCGGCAGCGTTGCGCTTGCGATGCGTTCCATCGGCCACTTCCTTGCTCTCGCGGAACAGCGTGGAAATCATGCCGCGTCTGTCTTGCCCATCGACATGCGACCATGCCGTGAGCAGCAGTTCGCGTTCGGGAAGCTCCTTCACGCGGCCGATGCTGTTGCCGGTCCAATCTTGCGCCGATTCAAGGGCATGGGCGAACAGGGCGGGACCCATGGCCCCTGCGGTGGGGCAGTCCTCGCAGTACGAGTTGTCCAGGTACAGCTCCACTGGAATATCGGCCGCCAAGAGCGCCGTCCAGAACTCCGGCGGCACGGCAGCGAGGCAGGGCAGCACAAACACGTTGCTGCGCGGAACCACGCCAGGGAACAGGTGGTCGTTGCAGGTGAAGCAGGCGAAGCCTTCCTCATCGGCTTCGGTGCGGGCACGTTCGAACAGGTCTTTCAGGGTGAAGCGTTCCCAGGAGAAGGCATCGCATATCCCGGCGCAGATGCCGCAGCGTGTGCAGCGCTCCTCGTTTATGACGGGTGTGCCGCCCTCGAGCGTGATGGCCTCGGCGGGGCAGGCTGCTGCGCAGCGCGTGCAGCCCGACCCGCGTGGTGCAGTGCACCAAGAAGGCAGTGCAACGATGCGCTCGCGGGGGAAGGGGTCGGTTTCTTCGTCTAATGCGTCTATCGTGTCGTTTTCGACGGAGGTAGCATCAGGGTTTTCGATATTTGCCGAAAACTCGGCCCGTGATGTGGTATTTGGCCCGCTAGAGAAATATGCCCCTAAAGTGTCTTTTGCCGTTTGGCTATCGGCAGGGTTGCCCATGTGCTGGCTTATGTTGCCGGCGAATGGGCTGACTTGCGATGAAGGCCTATCGGCGAGGTTGCCGACACCTGTACCATCGTCGATGCCGAAACCGGCATCGCCATCGTCGGCCCCATCTTCCTCCATCTGCCTTGCCGCGGCGACGATCTGGTCTATCAGCTCGTCTTCGGATTGCGCGTCGAACGGCAACCCGTTTTCGGGCATAACGGAATCAACGCCGCTTGCGCGGGTGGCACAGGCGGCGTTGGGGAAAGCGGATTGTTCGGGTGCGTTAGGCACCGAACACCTTTGCGATGGAGTTGTCCAGGCGGGCAACCACCGTGGCGCGGTCCATCAGCTCGATGGATTCGAACAGCGGCGGCGAAACCTGCGAGCCGGTGATGGCAACGCGGATGGGCTGGAAGATGAGCTTCTTCTTCAGGTCCAGCTTTTCCGCCAGCTCGGCAACCGTGTCTTGCAGCGGGTCGCATTCCCAGGCGATGCTCTCGTCGGCCAGGATGGCGCGCACTTCCGCCAGCACCTCGTCGGCGCGGCAGCCTTCCTTCAACAGGTTCTTCTGCACCGATTTCTCGTCCAGCTCAATGGTGTCGCCGGCGAAGATGAACGCCAGCTTCTCGGGCGCCTCGGTAAGGCGCTTCATGCGCTCGGCAACCAGCGGGTACAGCTTCTCGTACCACTCGTGGCGCTGCGCGATGTCTTCCTCGGTGGTGAGGCCGGCCTCAACCAGGAACGGAGCCACGGCATCTACCCAGGCGCTTGCGCCCATGGCCTTGATGTACTCGCCGTTCATCCAGTCCAGCTTGGTTTCGTCCAGGATGGCATCCTTCTTGGTGATGCGGTCCAGGCTGAAGTTCTGGCACAGCACATCGCGCGGGATGATGGTGGTGTCGCCGTCAAGGCTCCAGCCCAGAAGGGCAAGGAAGTTCACCAGCGCATCGGGCAGGTAACCCATCTTCAGGTACTGCTCAACGCTGGTGGCGTTGCGGCGCTTGGAGAGCTTGCGCCCGTCGGATCCCAGGATCATGGAAAGGTGCGCGAAGGTGGGCACCTCGTAGCCCAGCGCCTCGTAGATAAGGATCTGGCGCGGGGTGTTGGAAAGGTGGTCGTCGCCGCGGATGACGTGGGTGATTGCCATGTTGGTGTCGTCGCACACCACCGCGAAGTTGTAGGTGGGGGTGCCGTCGGTGCGCACCAGGATCATGTCGTCCATGACGTCGGCAGGGAAGCTCATGTGGCCGTACACGGCATCGTCGAACTCGATGGGGCCGTGGCTCTCGGGAACCTTCAGGCGCCACACGTGCGGCTCGCCGGCGTCGATGCGGCGCTGGGCTTCCTCGGCGGGAATGCAGCGGCAGGTGCGGTCGTAGCCGGAGTAGCCGCCTTCGCTTTCCTCGGCCGCGGCGCGCTTGGCGTCGATCTCTTCCTTGGTGCAGAAGCAGGGGTATACCGCGCCCCTTTCCTTCAGGCGCTCGAGCGCGGCCGTGTAGGTGTCGAAGCGCTGCGTTTGCAGGTAGGGGCCGTACTCGCCGCCTACCTCGGGGCCTTCGTCCCAGTTCAGGCCAAGGCCGCGCATGCCGCGGAGGATAACCTGCTTGTTCTCTTCGGTGGAGCGCTCGGGGTCGGTGTCTTCGATGCGCAGGATGAAGGTGCCGCCCGTTGCGCGGGCGAACGCCCAGTTGAAGA
>CAVDDI010000135.1:0-4048 GCA_963607675.1 bacterium
GGGAAAGGAACGTGTATGCTGCCCCTTGCTCTCCTGCGCGACCGGTTCTGCCTATGCGGTGAATGTAATCTTCCGGCGAGTCGGGTACGGTGAAGTTGACCACGTAGCTCACGTCGGTCACATCGATACCGCGAGCCAGCACATCGGTGGCAACCAGCACATCGATCTTCCCTTCGCGGAAGTTCTTCAAGGCGCGGTCGCGCTTTCCCTGGGGTTTGTCGGCGTGGATGCTGTCGGCGCTTACACCGGCATCCTTGAGGCGGTTGGCGCAGGAATCGGCAGACTGCTTCGTTCGTGTGAAAACGATAACGCGCTGCGATCCCCTTTCCTTCAAAAGCGAAACCAGAAGCTCTTGCTTCTGACGTTCGGCCACGGGCAGAACGAATTCAGAAACGGTGTCGGCGGTTTCGCCCTTGTGGGCGATCTCTATAACCTCTGGCTCGTTCTGCACGATCTTGGCCTTGGCCTGCACATCGGCAGTCAGCGTGGCGCTGAATAGGAACGTTTGGCGGTTCTTTGGGGTCATGCGAACGATGGAGTTCACGGAGGGCCAGAAGCCCATGTCCATCATGCGATCCACCTCATCGAGCACCAGGTAATGGATGCCCTCTAGAGAGAGGGCGCCTTGGTTCGCCAAGTCCAGCAGGCGCCCTGGTGTTGCGATGAGCACGTCGCAGCCCTTCTTGAGCTTCTCGATCTGTGTGGTGTACTTCTTGCCGCCGATGATGGTAAGGGTGCGGAAGTCGGTGCTGTCCGCTATTACGGCAGCGCATTCAGAGATTTGCTGGGCAAGTTCGCGCGTAGGAGCCAAGACCAGGGCGTAGGGGCCTTTCTTGGGGCGTTTCGAGCCAAAATGGCGAACCATCTGGTCGAAAATGGGCAGCAAGTAGGCCAAGGTTTTGCCAGTGCCGGTTTGCGCGGCGGCAAGTATGTCCTTGCCTTCGATTCCCGGAGGAATCGATTGCGCCTGCACGGGAGTTGGCTCGGTGAATCCGAGGGCGTTTACCGCCTGGAGTGATGGCTTGGACAGGCCAAGCGTGTTGAAGATGTTCTCAGTCATGTCTCAAGTGTAGGGGAGAGCTGGTCAATAGTCTATCGGCAAGATGGCCAATGCTATACTTGAACCTTGTATGATCGCCGTAACAGAGTGGCGTTCCCCGATTCCACTAAGACACCGAAAGAGGCTAACAGCGCATGAGTTCAAGCAGTTTCGAGGCAAGCCTTAAGCGCAGCGAAGAGATCCGTGCAGATATAGAGGTGAATCCCGGTAAGTACACCATGCTTACGGGCGATCGTCCTACAGGACGCCTGCATCTAGGCCATTATTTCGGCACCATTCGCGAGCGAGTTGCCTTGCAGGACAAGGGAATCACCACCCGTATAGTCATCGCCGATTACCAGGTTATCACCGACCGCGATACCACCGATAACATCCAGGACAACGTTCGCAACATGGTAATCGACTATCTTGCGTGCGGCATCGACCCTGAGAAAACGATCATCTTCACCCATTCCGCCGTTCCTGCGCTTAATCAGCTCATGCTCCCGTTCCTTTCCCTGGTTTCCGAGGCTGAGCTTCTTAGGAACCCTACGGTGAAGTCCGAACAGGAAGCATCCGGTCATGCCCTTACTGGCCTTTTGCTAACTTATCCCGTTCATCAGGCGTGCGATATCTTGTTCTGCAAGGGAAACATCGTTCCCGTTGGGAAGGATCAGCTTCCCCATATCGAGCAAACGCGTCTAATCGCCCGGCGTTTCAACGAACGCTATGCGCCGGTTTTCCCCGAACCGGAGGGCCTGCTGAACGATGGCACGCCCGAGATTCCAGGCCTCGATGGCCGTAAGATGTCCAAGAGCTACGGCAATGCCATCAGCCTCGCCTTCACTGCCGAAGAAACCGCAAAGCTCATCAAGAAGTCGAAGACCGATTCCGAGCGTTTCATAACCTACGATAAGGAAGGCCGCCCTGGCGTTTCCGCCCTTCTTACCACTGCTGCGTTGTGCACAGGTCGCACCGAGGTTGATATTGCCGAGGAAATTGGCAACGGCGGCTCCGGCGCCCTTAAGAAGTACGTTACCGAAGCGGTCAATGAGTACCTAGCTCCTATCCGCGAACGTCGCGTCGAACTTGCCCAGAACCCTGCATACGTTGAAGAGATATTGCACGAGGGCAACCGTAAGGCCAATGAGATAGCCAACGAAACCCTTGATCAGGTTCGTGAGGCAATGCATATGGTTTACTGATACGGAACTTCCCCCAAAGGCTTGCTAATGCGGTAGAATAGCCACCGCAGCTCATATGAGCCAACTACGGGCCCATAGCTCAATGGTGGAGCAGGGGACTCATAATCCTTTGGTTCTCGGTTCGAATCCGGGTGGGCCCACCATAGAAACGAAAAGCCGCCGAGTTATCTCGGCGGCTTTTTCAGTAGATTGAGCATGCTGTAATCGCTACTTGACTTCCTTGCGCACCTTCTTGGCCTTCTTAAGTGTTGGGCGCTCATCTTCGACTTGGCGCATGGTGACGATTGCCAGGACAATGAAAACGATGTTGATCAGGCAAGCTGGGCTGGGAAGGTGGGAGAGCACCAGGAAGGCGATTTCCATCACAACAGACACAACGCCCAGTCCGTAGAGCAGGCCCTTGAAGAATGTGGACTCCTGCCGATCATAGAGCCATGCGAATCCCTTGAAATTGAGCACCACGAGGGCAACGGCAGACCAAAGGCAAACCAATGCCTCAACGCGCATAACCGTGCCAAGCTGAATGCCGTTAACCTCATGCCCGCCAGATGCAACAAGCTCCCAGTCGGTGAATGTTTCGCCCGTGAAGTAGGCAAGCACCATACAGGCACAGCCCCATACCAAAAGCACGATGGCATAGATGAAGTAGGAATTCCAGATGTTGTGCATCTTCTTCCTTGTGGGGGTCATAGGGTAACCGTCGTCTCCGATACGGACATCGTCTGCGTCGTACCAGATCTCCAGGGGTTTCTTTTGGGGTTTTTCCTCTGAATCCTTATTCTTCTTGAACAGAGCCATGCGGTACCTTTCTGTAAGGCGTCTGAAACAGTTCTATATAAAGCGACAGGATTTTATGATATCCGATCCTTAGGGGAGCACATTGCAAGACAATGTGCTCCCCTAAGGAAAGACATAAGCTAGACCACATAAAAAGGGAGGAAGCAAAGCTTCCTCCCTTTCCGGAATCTAGCCAAGATAACTCTTGGTTGTAAGAGTTAAAACTAGTCGAGCTTAGAGCCAGCGATCCAGGTCTGGTACTCGAGGGTACCGTCGTGATCCTCGATGCCCTTAGCGATGGTGATGCGCTGAACGGTAGGAGCGCCTTCCTCAAGCCACATAGCGCGGCAGTCGCGGTAAAGAAGCTCGGTAGGACCATAAGGAGAATCCTCGAAGTAGCCGTCGCCACCGAAGATCTCGAGCATCTCGTCGGAAACGAGACGAACGGTGTCGATGGAGAACAGCTTGCAGATTGCAGCCTTCTCAGAGACGTACTCGCCCATGTTGTCCAGGTCGAAGTCGTCGCAGAAGTCGATGATGCAGCAGCGGAGAGCATGGATCATCATCTGCATGTTAGCGAGCTTAACGCGGATAGCCTGACGCTTGATGATCGGCTTACCGAAGGTCACGCGGTCGCGAGCACGAGCGATGGACATCTCGAACATGCGCTGGGAAATACCGAGGTTGGAGGTTGCGATGTGAACGCGGGAAACCGCGAGAGAGTGCATAGCAACCTTCATGCCCTCGCCGCGCTTGCCGAGCATCAGCTCAGGACCAAGCTCAACGTTGGTGAACTTGAGGCCAGTGTGACCGGAGCCACGGCAGCCCATCATGTGAGGCATAGGAACGATCTCGAAGCCAGGTGCGTCCATAGGCACGAAGAATGCGGACAGACGGTCGTCACCCTGCTTGTCGGGGTCGGTTACGCAGATTACGTAAGAGAACTGAGAGCAGTCGGTGTGGGAGATGAGCCACTTCTCGCCGTTCAGGATCCACTTACCCTTGCCCTCGTCCCATACAGCGGTGG
>CAVDDI010000136.1:0-3913 GCA_963607675.1 bacterium
TTTAGGGCTGGGCGGGTTTATTCGTCCTTGGCCTTCAGCAGGCCGTAACCGCCATGCTCGCGGCGGTACAGGATGTTCACGGCGTTGGTGTCGCGATCGATGAAGGCGAAGAAGTCGTGGCCCAGAAGGTCGATCTGGATAAGTGCCTCTTCTTCGGTGAGGGGCTCGAGAACCAGTTCCTTCACGCGTACCACTTCGTCGTCCTGGGAAAGCTCGCTCATCAGGCCATCGAGGTCAAGCTCGCCGGCGGCCTGCGCCTTGCTGGGGGCGCTGGCGATCTTCTTGTCGATGACGCGGGTCTTGAACTTGCGAAGCTGGCGAAGCACCTTGGCGGCAGCAACGTCGATGGCCGCGTACATGGTTTCCTCGTTTTCCTCAACGCGGATAACGTGGCCGCGTGCGCGCATGGTTACCTCGCACTTGCAGGGAGTGGGGTTGGCAGGGTTCTTCTCTACCTGAAGCACTACCTCGGCGGTAAGGGGGTTGATGTCCATGACCTTCATGGAGTTGCCGATCTTCTCTTCGGCGTAGGAGCGGATTGCATCCGTGATGGGCATCTTGCGGCCGGTGATGGTGATTTCCATGATTTCACCTCTCATACTGGAACGAACTCTTTGATTGACGAGTGAGGCTGCGGAAACCGGGGCCAACCGACTATGGGTTGCACGGGGCAAGGCGCTGCGTGGAGAGCGAGCCCTGCTTCGCATTCGGCGGAAACGGTTTCTCAAATCCCCTCGTCAACCGTTTTCTTGTTATTAGCATAACGCACTTCAACTTCGATTCATCAATAAAAATGAACTTGTTCTAAAACAATACGCTGCGGTTTCGCGCCACGGTACCGGGTGGTTCCAGACCCAGGCGCGCATGTCGGTGGCTCGCTGCTCCCGCCAAGCGCGCCCTGCTCGGTTGCGGAAAGGGCTTGTACGGCATTTACCTGGTGTTATGAAGTGCCCCTTCACATTATTTTGCCTTGCCGATTAAGGCTTTGATACCATTGCCGAAGCTGATCCTGCATACCAAGAGCGTATTGGTGCGCAGGAACAACGCGAAAGCGCTAGGAGGCTCTATAAATGAAGGAACAGATGCGCATTTCCAAACCCAAGGCAATGATGAACGCTGCGGTTGCAGCCGTTCTGGCAGTTGGCCTTTCCATCCCGGTGGCAAACGCCTACGCCGCCCCTTCCGACGACAAGCAGGCAGAAGCCAACGCTGCGCTCGAGAAGCTTAACCAGTACCAGTCCGAGCTCGACCAGGCCAGCGCCAACTACGAGTCTGCTCATCAGGAGCAGCTCGATGCCGAGGCCAAGGTAGCGGAAGCCCAGACCCAGATCGAAGAGAAAACCGCTCAGATCGAAAGCGATCAGCAGCGCTTGGGTGAACGTGCCCGCGACATGTACCGCTCCGGCGACACCAGCTTCATCGACGTTATCCTGGGCGCTTCCTCTTTCGAGCAGTTCGCAACTACCTGGAACATGCTGGAAACCCTGAACAGCAACGATGCCGAGCTGGTTTCCGAGACCAAGACCGCTCGCGTTGAGCTGGAAGAGGCCAAGCAGGAAGCCCAGGAGCAGGCTCAGGTTGCCTCCGACAAGGCAGAGGAAGCCAAGACCATCGCCTCCAACGCGGAAGCCAAGGCTTCCGAGATGCAGTCGGTGTACAACAACCTTTCTTCTGAGGCCCAGGCTCTGGTTGAGCAGGAACAGGCTGCAGCCGAGCAGGCTCAGCAGCAGGCAGCCGCCGCGGCCGAGGAAAGCGGCAATGCCGGTAGCAGTGCTTCCAGCAACACTTCAAGCAGGAATAGCAGCAGCAACTCCGGTTCCAGCTCCAACAGCTCCAGCAACTCCAGCAGCAACACCAACAACAACAAAACTCAGACGGTAACGGGCAACACGGTTGTCGACCGCGCGTACTCACAGCTGGGTAAGCCCTATGTATATGGCGCCGTCGGCCCGAACTCCTTCGATTGCTCCGGCCTGGTAAGCTACTGCCTTACCGGTAGCTATACCCGCTTGGGCACCACCTACACGTTCTTGGGCTGGACGCATGTGTCCAATCCGCAGCCGGGCGATATTTGCGTTAATGAGAACCATTGCGGTATCTATATCGGCGGCGGTCAGATGATCCATGCTCCTCAAACCGGCGACGTGGTGAAGATCGGCTCGGTGCGAAGCAATATGGTCTACGTTCGCTACTAGCAAGCGGCAAGCAACCGAATCCAGAAAGCCCGCTTCGGCGGGCTTTTCTTTTATCGGTAATGCGCCGCCGTGCAGGCGGCGAAGCTTTCTGCTGCAGGTGCTGCTTCGCCTCTCTTCATCGAAGGCGATAGCTTGGTCGGGTCGGGCCGTTTTGCTCCCATCCTGCGGTTGCGCTGTGCGCCCGCGCCTCGCAGCCGCCACGGCGGCTTTGATTCGGCGCACGCAACTGGCGAAATGCCACTCGGGTGGCTTAGGGGTGATTTTGTGTTCGGTGTTGTGGTGCAATGGCTTACCTCGCTATGCTGAGAACACCTATCGCTTAAACGTACCAGTAAAATGCAACCACCAAGGGGGAACCTAACGATGGGCATTTCATTCGCATCGCATAAGCGCGCCTGCGCATCGGCCGGCATGGCCGTCCTGCTTGCCGCCGCGCTTGCCGTACCCGCCTCTTCCGCTATGGCCGACCCAACTGCGGCCGAAAAGCAGGCTGAAGCCCAGGCGAAGCTCACCGAGCTCAACAACATGCAGGAGCAGCTCGATCAGGCTTCGAACGACTACTACCAGGCGCTCGACGAACAACAGGCTGCCGAAAAGCGCGTAGAGCAGGCCAAGGAAAAGGTAGAGCAGAAGTCCCAAGAGATTGCCGCCTACCAGGAAAAGCTGGGCGACCGCGCCCGTAACATGTACCGCTCCGGCGACACCAGCTTCGTCGACGTGATCCTGGGCTCTTCCACCTTCGAGGAATTCGCCACCACCTGGAACACGCTGGAAAAGCTCAACGAAAACGATGCGAACTTGGTCTCGCAGACCAAGACGGCGCGTGAAGAGCTTCAGGCCGCCGAGCAGGAAGCCGAGCAGCAGGCCGAAGTTGCCGCCCAGAAGTCGGCGGAAGCCAAGCAGGTGAAGGAACAGGCCGAAGCCACCACTGCAGAACTGCAAACCGCCTACGACACCCTTTCCGCTGAAGCCCAGGAGCTCCTGCGCCAGGAAGAGGAAGCGGCCGAGCAGGCCCGCCAGGCCGCAGCCGCAGCGGCAGCCGCCGCATCTTCGGGCGGATCCTCTTCGGTGAACAACAGCGCTGTTCAGTCGGTTACCGGCAACACGGTGGTAGACCGTGCCTACGCTCAGCTGGGCAAGCCTTATGTATGGGGTGCCGCCGGCCCGAACTCCTTCGATTGCTCTGGCCTGGTTGGCTATTGCATCACCGGCGTGATGGGCAACCACTGGTGCACCACCTACACCATGGAGAACTGGACGCGCGTAACCGACCCGCAGCCGGGCGACTTCTGCCTGAACAGCCACCACACCGGCGTTTACATCGGCAACGGCCAGATGATCCATGCCCCGCACACGGGCGATGTGGTGAAGATCAGCGCCGTTCATTCGGGCATGTGGTACGTGCGCTACACCGGGTAGGGAAGCGCTGGGTAGCTCCGCTGGCACTGCGCACTTGTGGCGGCACGCGGAAGGCACGGGCCTCGCTTGCCCACGTCAGTGCACGCCCTTGTCTTTCGCGCTCTGCGCACTCTCCGCACCCGCGCTGGGCAAGATGGTCTTAATCGGCACTTCCCCGGGGAACAACCGTCTTCAACTTGTGGAGGGTGCCCCGGCGCCCTCTTTGCTTTCTGGGGAAGTGTGGTACTATAGCACCCGCTAAATCACAACGGGATGTGGCTCAGCTTGGTAGAGCGCTGCGTTCGGGACGCAGAGGTCGC
>CAVDDI010000137.1:0-3889 GCA_963607675.1 bacterium
CAATTGTACTCCCCTGCGCACAGGCGCAGGGGACGCTTCCCACTACCTTATCTTCAGGCAGCTATCAAGCAGGGAAACCAAGCTTTCCAGGTTGTTGGGCCCCACCGAGGTTCCAGCAGACTTGAAGCTGCCGTTTTCGCCATTTACGCAGAGGCTCCATTCGAAGGAGGTTTCAGCTGGTTTGAAGGAAACGTACTCATCGTTCCAGAAAACTATGCCAAGATCGCAGATCTTGTTCCAAAGCAGCCGTGCCTCAGCCGCTTCCATCAGGCAATCAGCTTTCCCGACTTCCCCTTCAACCTGAAGCCAAGAACGCACCTCGGCACCATCGATGCAATGGCCCGAGTCGGAAGGGGTTTGCTGGAAATCGATGATGAAATCACGTGAGCCAGCGCTTTCAAGCCCGCCGGAAAGGGACACGTACAGCGAACGCGGAGAGGCAGCCACCGAGCGCCTGAACGCCACTCGACTGCGCTCGTGGGCGAATTTGCTGCGAGCGATGAAGATCGAACCAGCAGCATCGCGATAGAACCCAGCAGGAAGTGGGGTCCCGAACGAATCGAGCAGATCTCCATCCCAATTGAAGGACGCTCCAGCGGGAAGCGGTTGCTCATGCACCTCTGCACCTTTGTCCTTCAGGCGAGCCGCGCCCGCCTTCGCCTCTTCCAGCCTCCCAAGGTAATGCGAATTGCCGTCCTCAACGGTGCGCTCAAAGCGTTGAGCGCTCTGAAGATAGAAGCAAAGCGCCTTCAGCTGGTCGGGATCAGTGCCCCTTCCCAACTCGTAGGAAGTCGCCAAGCGAAGCGCCAGCCCGGCTACCCAATCGTCTTCATCAACCGATTGCGCCAGATCATAGCCCATGTCATAGAGCTTGAATGCATCCCCTTCGCTTCTAGGCAAAACAGCACCACTGCGGAGGAAATCCCCATATTTCATTGCGCCTTCTGGGTTGCCCATCTTCATGCCCCGATAGAAACAGTCGGCAGCTTTCTGCTGATTTACAGTCCCGAGCCTTCCGTACGCATAGATGTAGCCAAGGTTCACCGCCGCCTGATCATTACCGAAGAACAGGCTCTGTTCATAGCAGATACGGGCTTTTTCAAATGTTTCAACGGAATGGCTTGATAAGCCTTGCAGATAGAGGTTCGCCCCTATTCGCAGGGAAAGGGCCCCCTGCGAGAGCCTGTCTTTCTGCTCCTCGTAATCGGGAGCCAGGAGAAGGATCTCGTCAGTATGAGGAGCGCATTCGATATGTTTTTCCAATGCCCGACACCCCCAACCCTATGGATTCCGTTTCTTGCATCGGCTGCCTGCGACACCGCATGTACGCCCAAGGCAAACCCATTATGCGTAGCCGTAGGTTTTCCGCAATGCTATCACGAATGAAACGGTGATGATGAACGACATGCCCTCTGCGACGAGGATTGCCGCCCAAATGCCCATCTCCCCGAAGAACGCGGGCAAAATGAGGATGGCGCCAACCTCGAAGACCAACGTGCGCAGGAAGGAGATTATGGCTGAGACCAGCCCGTTGTTGAGTGCGGTGAAAAACGCCGAGCCGAACAGGCTGAAACCGCAAAGCAAGAAGACCCATGAATAGATGCTCAGCGCATGGGCGGTGATCTCTGTGACTGTAGCGTCGTATCCAACGAACAGCAACGCGATAGGTCGGGCAATCAGCAGGGCGAGTAAAGTGAGGGCAATACCGAGCACTGCGATGATGCTGAAGCATTTCCGGAACAGGTTGGACAGCTCGGTCTTGTTCTTCGCTCCGTACTGAAAGGCGATAAGGGGTGCGCAGCCGATTCCGAATCCCAGGAACAGCGAGACGAAAATCCACATAAGGTATTGGATAACACCATATGCTGCGACCCCATCAGCGCCGAGGAAGCTCATTAGCTGGATGTTGTACAGCATGCCAACGAGGGACATGGATATATTGGAAACCAATTCCGACGAACCATTGGCGCACGCTTTCCCCAAAGCACCGATGTCCACAAGCGGCTTGCCCAAACGTAACGCACCGGCACGCTTGCCGACGAAGAACAGCAACGGCGCCACCCCGCCCACAACCTCGCTTGCTGCGGTGGCAATAGCCGCGCCAGCCAGCCCCCATCCGAACACGACGATGAATAGCGCATCGAGGGCGATGTTGGTAACTCCGGCAACGACGATTACCGCTAAGCCCACTTTAGGCTTGCCCGCAGCGGCAAGGTAGCTTTGAAAGCTCTCTTGCAACATGAAGAACGGCAAAGAGATAGCGCAGATGCTTCCGTACAGCACAGCGGAATCGAGCAGGCTACCCGTAGCGCCCATGAAGGATCCTACCGCCCGGACACCGCAAAGTACCACCGCGCAGCAAAGAAGGCCAACGACGAACGTGACATAGACCAACATAGAGAACAGGCCGTTGGCACGTTGCTGGTTTCCCTCCCCCATCGTCTTGGACACAAGGGCAGTGCCACCACTGCCCAGCATGAAGCCCAACGCACCCATAAGCATGATGAAGGGATAGATAAGATTCAACGCAGCAAAAGGCTCTTTGCCCACGAAGTTCGAAACGAACAGGCCGTCGACAACGCCATACACAGAAGTACACACCATCATTGCAGCCGTTGGCGCCGTATAGCGTATGAGCCTGCCGTAGGTGAAGTGATCCGATATCCTGATATCCATTATTCAGCGCTCACTGATTCGCCGACGCCTGGGAACTTCAGCGCCATGAGCTCGGCTTCGAATCCCTTCAGGTACTCTTGGCTGATCTTTACCAGAGAGCGCCCGCTTTCGATGCCAATCGAAGAAAGCGCCTGTATATCGGCTTGGGCAACAGGGGCTACCCGGCTGTTCACGGTTTCCCAACCTTTAGCGGTAAGGAAGATGCCAAGACCCCGAGTGCCGTTCCTGCGACGAAGCTCGACCAACCCCTCTTCCTGTAGTTTGCGCACAGAGCTGCCGATGGTTTGCTTCCCTAGGCAGGAATATCCGCAAACCTGGGATTGCGTGCACCCTTCCCCCAGGTCGTTGATTGCCAAGAGTATCTGGAATGCGCTGTCGGACATGCCCATCTTCATGGCAACGGTACGGTACAGCTGATCGAATTCGCAGCAGATACGGTTGAATTCCCTGTACAGGCAGCAGATCTCTGCTTTTTCTTTATCGGTGGGCACGCGAGACTCCTCCTTAAGTACGATTTCGTACTTGATTATAGGTACGAAATCGTACTTAATCCAGAGGTTTATCGAACCGTCACCTAATCGCTAAAATTAGCGAAGGCCAGGCAACCACGGAAAGAAAGGCGCATCATTGAATATCTGCGTATTCTGCTCTTCAGCCAGCGATCTTGCAGACTACTATTTAACAGCAGCGAAAGAGCTAGGACGGTCTATTGCCGCACGGGGGCACACCTTGGTTTTCGGCGGTTACGACATGGGTTTGATGGGCACCACGGCAAAAGCCGCAGTCAAAGCAGGAGGCAAGGTGATTGGCGTAACCACCGAAGGTTTATCGCGAAAAGACCGAGAAATCGTCAGGGGAATCACCGTTGTAGAAACTGCCGACCTTGCACACAGGAAGAACGATATGACCCGATTGTCCGATGCGTTCGTCACCTTGCCTGGAGGCTTAGGGACGCTCGACGAGTTCTTCAGCGTGATTTCGCGTGTGAAAGCAGGCGAGATCACGGGGAAAAGCGCCCTGCTGAATGTTGAGGGCTACTTCGATCCCCTGATACAAATGCTCGATGATTCGTGTCGCAAGGGCCTGAACAGGGGCGACTGGCGAAAAATCGGCAACGCGTTCTACGATGTGGACGAACTGTTGGATTGGCTGGAGGCGAACTGATTTACAGCCCTATGCCTTCCTGTGGTAGGCAAGCCAATAAGCCATGCCC
>CAVDDI010000138.1:0-3828 GCA_963607675.1 bacterium
GGTGTGCGTTATCTTGGGCGGGCGCCTGGGCTACGTGCTGTTCTACAACTGGGACATGTATGCTGCCAACCCGATCTCCATCCTTGAGTTCAGCCGCGGCGGCATGAGCTTCCATGGTGGGTTCATCGGCGCGCTGGTGGCGGGCATCATCGCGGCGCGCATCGTGAAGATGCCCTACCTCACCCTGGTCGATCTTGCCATCATCGGCGTACCCATCGGCCTGTTCTTCGGGCGGTGTGCCAACTTCGTGAACGGCGAGCTGTGGGGCGCGCCTACCGACTTGCCTTGGGGCGTGGTGTTCGGCGGAAGCGCCGGAACCGAGGCTCGCCATCCCAGCCAGCTCTATGAAGCCCTGCTGGAAGGTGTGCTTCTGTTCATCATCCTGTTCGCCATGTCGCGCAAGCGCCCGCCGTTCGCGCGCGGCACGTACTTCGGCACGTTCATGGTGGGCTACGGCATATGCCGTTTCGCCATCGAGTTCGTGCGTCAGCCCGATGCCCAGCTGGGTTACCTTTGGGGCGGTTGGCTCACCATGGGCCAAGTGCTCTCGGTTCCGCTTGTTGTGGCAGGCGTGTGCCTGCTGGTGTATGCGGCCAAGAGGAGGCTGCCCCAAGAAGGGCCGCGCGCTGTTGCGGACAACGCGAAGGGCGAATCGTAGCAGGTGCCGCTCTGCCTGCCCTCCAAGGGCATGGCAGGCCTTGGGTTGCGGGAAGCGCGGGTTCGCAGGCTGACGTAATCGATGGATTGCCCATCAAGCTGTGGCGAGCTTCGGTTGCCTGCAGCGTGCTTCGCGTATCATGGAGCGCATGAGCAAGAAAAGGAAACAGGGGAAACGGGCAGCGCGCGCAGCGTACGATGCCAAGCCGTTCGCCTTCTGCGACCACTATGATTTGGCGGTGGTTGGCGGTGGTGCGGCGGGCTTAGCCTGTGCGCTTTCCTGTGCGCAAGAGGCGCGGCGGTTGGGCATCTCATGCCCCCGAATCATCGTGCTGGAGAAGGGAAAGCGCATCGGCGCCTCCATCCTGCGAAGCGGCAACGGTCGCTGCAACTTCTCCAACTCTCAGCTGCGTGTGGGCGAATACCGCAACAGCGATTTCGTGGCGCAGTCATTGTCTGCCTTGGCCGAAAAGGCCGAAGACCTTGCTTTGCTGGGGCCGGGGAATATGGGCGCTGTGGGCTTCCCCTGTTCGGATGGGCCCCTTGCAGCCCCGGTAGTGAGCTGGTTTGAGCAGCTGGGCCTGGTATGGGAAGAGGCCCCGGGCACCGATGGCCTGCTGTACCCGTTTTCCAACAAGGCTTCCTCTGTTTTGGAGGTCCTGGTTACCGCCTTGCAGGAATTCGATGTTGACCTGCGCGTTTGCGTTGCCGTCGATGCGGTTGCGCGCACGTCTGGCGACTTCGGCCTTTTCCTTTCGCAGGTATTGCCCCCGCAACGAACCCAGGCCAAAGCCTCTTCTTCGAGTGCCGTAGGGCAGGGTTCGGACGTTTATCGCAAAGCCGCTGTGCCGGTTTCCCCTTGTGGGCAGCATGCGCGAATCCAGGCGGCTCGTGTGGCCTTCGCGCCAGGTGGCGCATTCGATGTCGGATTGCTGAAGAGCGCCGGGTTGGACGCCTTCGAGCCTTGGCGGCCCGTTCTGGGGCCGCTTTCCGTGCGGTTTCCCCATGGCATCGATGCGGGCCAGCTTGACGGCATCCGCACCCGCGCCCGAGTGTCCGTCCCCAACGCGGGCTTTTCCGAGGTCGGGGAAGTGCTGTTCCGCGAATACGGCCTTTCGGGCATCGTGGTGTTCAACGCATCGCGTGCGGCCCATGAAGGCGCAAGGCTGTGCCTCGACCTTCTTCCAGGGTTGTCCGAGCAAGAGGCCGTGGCTTTACTCGCCCAGCGGGCGCGGCAATTCACAGGCAAGGAAAACAAGTCTCTGTTCAGGGGTTTCTTGCTGCCGGAATTGGCCGGCGCAGTGTGTGCGGCGGCGGGGGTGAGCCCGACTGGTGCTGCAAGCGAGGGAAGCGCCCGTCTGCTTGCGGGGGCGCTGAAGTGCTTCCCGTGCACCGTGGGGGGCTTCGGCGACGAGCGTCAGTGCCAGGTGCACCGCGGCGGCATGCCCGTTGGGGCAGTGCGCCCGGCAACCATGGAGTGCGTTTCGTTACCGGGCCTCTATGCCCTGGGGGAAGCCCTCGACGTCGACGGCCCCTGCGGCGGATACAACCTTCATTGGGCCTGGTCGAGCGGCTTGCTTGCCGGCTTCGACCTGGCACGGGTCTTCGCGGAAGGAAAACGATGCTAGATATATCAGGAGTGCCCCTTTCGCTGGACACCGCCCTGCCGGGCAACGATTCCCTGCTCAGGAAGGAGGCGGCCCGAGCGTTGGGCGTTTCCCCGCGGTCTATGGAAAAGGTGCAGGTAACGAAGCGGAGCGTTGATGCCCGCAAGAAGGCCAACGTCCACTTCACCACCACCTTGCGGGTTGTGCTTCCTCCTGCTGAAGAGGAGCGTTTGCTGAAGAAGCCTCCCCGGGGGCTGAACGTTCGGGCATCGAAACCCTATCGGCCGCTTGATTGCCCGCCCTGCACGCCGCCCAAGGAGCGTATCGTGGTGGTGGGCTTGGGGCCGGCGGGTTTGTTCGCTGCCCTGTACCTTGCGCGATGCGGCTTGCGGCCCTTGGTGGTGGAGCGGGGCTTCGATGTAACCCGCCGTGCGCGCGACATCGCCCGCTTCGAGCAGACGGGGGAGCTCGACCCCAGCTCGAACATCCAGTTCGGTGAGGGCGGTGCCGGCACGTTTTCCGATGGGAAGCTGACCACCAACATAAAGAACCCCATGGCCAAGCATGTGCTGCGTTGGTTCGTTGATGCCGGTGCACCCCAGGGCATCTTGGTGGAGTCGCACCCGCATCTGGGCAGCGACAACCTCCCCGGCATAGTAAGCGCCATGCGCAGGGAAATCGTCGATCTCGGCGGTGAGGTGCGCTTCGGCACGCGCCTTTGCGGTTGGGATTTCCATGACGGCAAGCTGGCGGGCGTCAGCCTTGAGCATAACGATGGGCAGGGCGTTTGCCGAGTAGATGCCGACTGCCTGATACTCGCTTGCGGCCATTCGGCGCGCGACGTGTTCGAGCTGTGCCGGGACGAGGGCTTCGCCATGGAGCAGAAGCCTTTCTCGTTGGGCGTGCGCATCGAGCATCCGCAGAAGATGGTGAACGAATCGCAGTGGGGCAAGGCGGCCAGCCACCCTGCGCTCGGTGCCGCCGAGTACAAGCTCGCTGTTCACCTGCCCAACAGGCGCAGCGTGTACACCTTCTGCATGTGCCCAGGCGGCGAAGTGGTTGCGGCGGCAAGCGAGGAAGGCGGCGTGGTCACCAACGGGATGAGCCGCTATGCGCGTGCTGGCCAGAATGCCAACTCCGCCGTGCTGGTGAGCGTCGACCCGTCTGATTTCGGCAGCGATGACGTTCTTGCCGGCGTCGAGCTGCAGCGTTCCATCGAGCGAGCGGCGTTCAACCTTTCGCTCAAGTACGGTGGTGCGCCCTACCAAGCTCCCGCACAGCGGGTGGGCGACTTCCTGCAGGGGCAGTTGCGCAACGGGCCGTCGGCATCGGAAGGTGCCCCGGCCAATGCGCCCCAGCCTGCAGCGGCGGTTTCGGGCCAGTGGGTGAGCCCCACGTATGGGCGCGGGGTCGTTCAGGCGCCGATCGCCGAGTGCCTTCCCGGGTTCGTGGGCGAATCGCTTGCCAGTGCCTTGCCGCTGCTGGGACGCAAGCTGAAGGGCTTCGACAACCCGGACGCCCTTATGACCGCGCCCGAGACGCGCAGTTCGTCACCGGTGCGCAT
>CAVDDI010000139.1:0-3807 GCA_963607675.1 bacterium
GCTCGCAGCATATAGGCCATGTAGAACGCCACTGCGGAAAGGGCGCCGAATATCGCCACCCAGGCAATGGACCCCTGAATCAGGGAAAAGAGGGCGATTACCAGCGCGAACACTGCCGCAACCAGCATCATCACGCAGGCGACCTTCCTGCCGGGAACGTACTTCAGCTCTTCCGACTGCGCGTTCTTCTTCGACTTGCCGCTCTTCTTCGCCATGGGTTTCCTCGATTTCAACCATGCGGCGCCCACCCTGCCGAACGCTTCCAGCCAACGCCATCCAAGCAGGCAGGCCGCTGCGCGGCAAGGGCTGCCGCTGAATGCTTCTTTCACGAACCCATGCTATCCAGCAAACGTTTCCAGAATGCTACAAATGCGTATCCTATCGATAACGCAGAAGCCTCGGCACCTGTGTAGGCACCGAGGCGAGCCAAATGCCAAGCCCGCTTCTGGGCGCAGGCGCAACTTCCCCGGTAGCACCAGGAAGCACCCAGACAACGGCGCAGACAGAACCTATTTCCAGGGCTGGTTGAACTTCGGGGTAAGGCTGCCGTCTTCGGGCTGGTTGAACAGCGTTTCCTCGCCACAGTCTTGGCAGGTGCCCACCAAAACCTTGCGTGGCATGAACGTGAGCACGATGTAGGCAACCGCGAAAGCGATGGAGAAGTACGGCATGACGAACGCGATGCCGACAACGACTGCGGCAACGATGACGTGCACATACCATTTGCTGGGCACGCGACGGCGGGTTGCCTCGTACTTGAACTTCGTGCCGCCACAGTAGGGGCACGTGATCTGGGGCTCTTTTTCCTTCTGCTTGTTGGGGTTGGACTTCTGGTTCTTCTTCTTGGAGCTCATCGATTTCCCCTCTGCATATCTTCACGCGGCGGGTGTTCGGCGCCGCTTGCTAGTTCCTTTATTCGCGCGCGGGCAATCCAGCCCGGGCAACCTGCAGCCAAGCGCTCCCCAGCGCCGGCGCGATGCTCTTCCAAGGATACCATCCAGCCCTTGGGCAAGCGCCCATCCGTTAACGTCCAACCCATAGAGAAAAGCAACCGGAACCCTTTATATCGAACTGGAGCGATTCCCCCGAATTCATATTCCCAGGAAATGGATTCATAGTTTTTCGATGTTTCACGCTTATATTTCCCAGCTTTTAGCTCTTGGAAACTCAACAATTGCAGGCAAGATAGCCTATGGCTATCGCTTTCCCATCCATGTCAAATAGATCGCACGTTTCTCGAACACGTTCGATTTTTTCAAGTGGGGGTAGCATACTCACCGTTTTGCACCGCAGCGCAAAGCACCGCTCTTCAAATCCAAAGCGTCATATGCAGACGAGCAACCAGGGAGGCTCCTTGTAGGGGATGCCGTTTTGCCTTTGAAGCCAAGCCCTCAACGATTGGAGAAGAATTGTCCGCTGCAGCAGAGAAAGCCAAGCGCTACGGCTTTGCCCTGGCAACCGTGTATATGTGCTATTTCACGTATGGCATCCAGGCCCTTATCCTGAGCCAGAACAAAGTCAACTTCTACACCCAATGGGGCATTACCGACCCCACGCAGGGATCTGCCGCCGTTTCCATGGCCATTGCCTGGATGGGATTCGGCAAACTGGTGAGCGTATGGATCGGCGGTGAGTTCTCCGACCGCATCGGGCGCAAGAAGTTCGCCGTGGCCGGCGCCATCGCCTACATCATCTGCTTCACACTGATGCTTGTGGTCACCGACGCCACCATGTGCTACGTTGCGGCATTCCTTTCCGGTGCCGCCACCTCGGGCTTCTGGGACGCCGCGCTCTACCCCGCCGCGCAGGAAGCCGAGCCCAAGTACGCCGCTTCGGGAGTTATCGGCATCAAGGCCGCCGTTTCGGTTATGGGCGTTATCTACCCGCTGTTCGTTGCCTGGTTCAGCGGGCCGGAGATCTGGCACGTGAACATCTACCTGCCCATCGCCCTTTCGGTGGTGTGCCTGATCATGACCATCATCACGCCATTCCGCTACGACGACGAGCGTGCCACCAAGGCCGAAGGCGAAAACGGCATGGACGAGGCACAGGCGGAAATCCAGGCTGCCAAAGACGCCATGCTGAAGAAGCCCGGCGTGTTGGTGCAAGTATTCACCCTGCTCATGGCCTTCATCTGCATGTTCATCATGTACGGAGCCCAGCAGTACACCAAGGCGTTCGGCATGGCCAACCTGGGGCTGGACGAGATGGGCGGCGCCGCATTGGCCTCCATCTACACCGTCGGGTCCATCACCGCCGTGTTCTTCTGGGCTGTGGTGATGGGCAAGCTGCGCTGGAACCCGCTGAAGGTGCTGCTCATCGACTTCGCATTCTCCACCCTGGCGCTGGCATTGGTGCTGGTGGTTCCCAACGTCGCCATCGTCTACGTGGCCATTGCGCTGCTGGGCTTCTTCGCCGCCGGCGGTGCCCTGCAAACCGGCCTGGTGGTTCGCCAGAACTACTGCCCTGGCCCGAAGGGACGCAACACGGGGATGTACATGACGTTCATGGGCGTGGGCGCAACGTTCCTACCCTTCATCGTGAGCGCCATGACCTCCGCCATGGGAGAAACCGGCGCGCTGTACACCATGATGGGCCTGCTGCTTGCCGCTTCCGTGGTTGGCCTGCTGTTCTGCATCTACCTGGCCGGTCAGTCCAAGAAGCTCTTCGGCTACACCATCAACCGCAAGATGGACTAAAGCTTTGCCGCAAGGGCGGAATCGGATAGCCCGGCTCCGCCCTTTGCTGCGTTCGCCGGCATGGTTCGCAAGGAGAGCCGAGCGGCCGAAAGCGCCTACTGATTCGCAAGTTGCTTTGCGCGCAGCTCATGGGCGGCCCAGGTGATGCGCAGGGTATTCAGCGCGTTATCCAACGTGCTCGTGCACACCGCGCCGGGGATGCCGCGCAGCACATCGACGATGTCTTGGATCTGCCCGTTGCCCGGATAGCTTTCAACCGGCGGGCACAGCTCTTCCACTGCCAACTCGGCTTCCTTGCGCACGCCGCCCATCACGCCCTCGTGGGCAACAGCAGCTGGATCGGCCAACATCTCGACCCGGATGGGCGCCGCATTGTCGTAATACGAGAACTCAACGCCGCCCTTGTCTCCATATATAAGGAAACGGTCGATGGCCTTGTACGTCGCATAGCACCAGATGCCCGACACCATCACATGGCTTGCGGTCTCGCCGGAAAGGGCAACCGTGTCTTCCCCAGGGTAGCAGCCGGTACGGTTATCTACCTTCAGGCTGAAATCGGTAATAGGGGCACCTGCCAAGAACGCAATGAGGTCCAGCATGTGGGCATCGCCTTCGAAGAAATGGCTCCCGCCGGAAACCTCGGGGCGCACACGCCAGGGCTTTTCCGCCTCGGGCAACAGCTCTTCAGCGGTTTGGCGCTGCGTGCGGATAACCTGGATGCCGCGCACGGTGCCGATCCTCCCACTTTCCAGCAAGCGCTTCAGCTCGCGATAGCGCGGCATGCCGCGACGATAATGGGCAACGAAGCAGCGCTTCCCCGCAGCTTCGAACGCCGCCTTTATCTCTTGGGCTTCATCCCAGGTAAGGGCGATGGGCTTTTCCATGTAGCAGTTCTTGCCGGCATTCGCCACGGCAAGAGCATGCTCCTTGTGGCAGTTGGGGGTGGTGGCAACATAAATGATATCGATGCTTGGATCGGCAAGCAGCTCGTCGAGCGAGTCGAATGCACGGCCTTGTCCATGGCGCGCGCACCAGTCAACCGCCTTCTGCTTGGTGCGGTTCCAGATGCCGACGAGCTCAGAATGCTCGGCCAGGTACAGCCCCGGGC
>CAVDDI010000140.1:0-3798 GCA_963607675.1 bacterium
CACCATGATCTCCATCATGGTGTTCCTGTGCGTGGGCTTCTGCTGCATGGGCACGATCTTCGGGCCGTGCGGCAGCTACCTGCCCGAGCTCTTCCCCGCCAAGGTGCGCTACTCCGGCGCAGGCCTGAGCTACAACCTTGCCGCCATCGCCGGTGGTGCGTTCGCCCCCACCATCGCATCGGCCCTGGTGATGAACTTCGGCATCGAGGCGCTTGGCTGGTACATGGGCGGCATGGCTGCGTTGGCGCTTGTGGCCCTGCTGTTCTTCCGCGAGAGCAAGGATGTGGACTACGAGCAGTAGGCCTCGCTGATACGGGGAGATGCTTCGACGCCGAAGGCGCACCGCCCTGCAGCCCAGCCCCATCCCCAGGGAGGCAAGGCAGCCCAAGAACGACCACGCACAACCCTTTTCCGCGCAAAAAAGAACCGCGTTGCAAGGCCGCCCTCGGCTTCCCCGCAAGGGCCGATTGGGCGGCCTTCTCGCTTCGGTTTGCGCAGGTTGATTGCTGGTATAGGTTTTTCCTAATACCGGGCTATTCGATTTAACCATGCCCCTGAACTGCGCTTTTCTGCGAATTCCTATTGACCCGATGGGTTTGTAGCGGTTTACTGCGATCTGCTAGCAAACGAGAAAGCAAACCCTCCTCAAGATAACGAAAGGAACTCGCAATGAGCCAGTTCGTAAACAACCCCGACCACACCTTCAAGTTCGACACCCTGGCGCTCCATGTTGGCCAGGAAGAGGCCGACCCGGCAAGCGATGCACGCGCCGTGCCGATCTACCAGACCACTTCCTACGTGTTCCGCAACTCCCAGCACGCAGCCGACCGCTTCGGCCTGGCAGACGCAGGAAACATCTACGGCCGCCTAACCAATTCCACCCAAGGCGTGTTCGAGGACCGCATCGCCGCGCTTGAAGGCGGCGTGGCAGGCCTGGCCGTCGCATCCGGCGCCGCTGCCATCACCTACACGCTGCAGGCACTCGCCCAGAAGGGCGACCACGTAGTGGCCCAGAAGACCATCTACGGCGGCTCCTACAACCTGCTTGCCCACACCCTTTCGCAGTTCGGCGTGGAAACCACCTTCGTAGACGCCCATAACCTGGAAGAGCTGGAAGGCGCCATCCAGGACAACACCACCGTTGTCTACCTGGAAACCCTGGGCAACCCCAACTCCGACATCCCCAACATCGACGCCATCTCCGAGATCGCCCACAAGCACGGGCTACCCGTGGTGGTGGACAACACCTTCGGCACCCCTTACCTGTTCCGCCCGCTTGAGCACGGCGCCAACATCGTGGTGCACTCCGCCACCAAGTTCATCGGCGGCCACGGCTCTTCCTTGGGCGGCGTGATCGTCGACGGCGGCAACTTCGACTGGAAGGCTTCCGGCAAGTACGCCGAGATCGCCGACCCCAACCCCAGCTACCACGGCGTGAGCTTCGCCGATGCAGTGGGCCCCGCCGCCTTCGCAACCTACGTGCGCGCCATCCTGCTGCGCGACCAGGGCGCCTGCATCAGCCCCTTCAACGCATGGATCCTGCTGCAGGGCACCGAAACGCTTTCGCTTCGCCTGGACCGCCATGCAGAGAATACCAAGAAGGTCATCGAATTCCTGCAGAACGACCCGCATGTGGCGAAGGTGAACCACCCAAGCCTGCCCGACCACCCCGATCATGAGCTGTACCAGAAGTACTTCCCCAACGGCGGCGCATCCATCTTCACGTTCGAGATCGAGGGCGGCAAGGAAGAGGCCTGGAAGTTCATCGACAACCTGCAGATCTTCTCGCTGCTGGCAAACGTCGCCGACGTGAAGAGCCTGGCAATCCACCCGGCAACCACCACGCATTCCCAGCTTACCGAGGAAGAGCTTGCCGACCAGGGCATCACCCCTGCCACCATCCGCCTTTCCATCGGCACCGAAGACGCCGACGACATCATCTGGGACCTTGCCCAGGCGTTCGCCAAGCTGGACTAACGCAAAAGCGACATATCCGGCGAAAGCCGATAGCTAGCACGAAAGAACCCCTATAACCGTAGGGGTTCTTTCGCTCCTATAATCGACTTCGCTGACAAATACAAGCAAAACCGCTGTTCATCGGCGAGCAGCCTTCAACCAACCAAAAGGAGAGCCACCATGGCAAACGCACCGTTCCATTACGACATCGTGGGCAGCTTCCTGCGCCCCGAAGCGCTCAAGCAGGCACGCAAGGACTTCGCCGAGGGCAAGATCTCACAAGAGCAGCTAACCGCCGCCGAAGACACCGCCATCAAAGAGCTGGTTGCGCAGGAAAAGGCAGCGGGCCTGCAGGCGGTTACCGACGGCGAGTTCCGCCGCTCCATGTGGCACCTCGATTTCCTCACCGAGCTGGAAGGAACCGAAGAAGTGGGCGCCGAGCATTGGTCGGTTCATTTCCAGGGGCACCAGCCCAAGTCGAAGACCGTCGTGGTAACCGACAAGGTGGGCTTCGGCGAGCACCCGTTCCTTGACCACTTCAAGTTCACCCAGGAAGCCGCCGGCGAAACCCTGGTGAAGCAGACCATTCCCTCGCCCACGATGCTGCACCTTATCTGCTGCGTGCGCGAAGAGCACTACACCCCCATCGATCGCTACAAGGACAACGAGGAACTGCTGTTCGCCGACATTGCCGCCGCGTACCGCGATGCCGTGAAGGCCTTCTACGATGCCGGTTGCCGCTACCTGCAGTTCGACGACACTTCCTGGGGCGAGTTCTGCGATGCCGACAAGCGCGCTGCCTACGAGGCACGCGGCTTCGACCTGGAGAAGCTCGAGCGCGATTACGTGAACCTGATCAACGAGTCGCTGCGTGACAAGCCCGAAGACCTTACCGTCACCATCCACATCTGCCGCGGCAACTTCCGTTCCACCTGGTTCTCTTCCGGCGGCTACGACCCGGTGGCACCCATCCTGTTCCCCAACCTGAAGGTCGATGGCTTCTTCCTGGAGTACGATTCCGAGCGCGCCGGCGACTTCGGACCGCTTTCCCACATTGCCGATCAGAAGGTTGTGCTTGGCCTGGTTACCTCGAAGGACGGTGCCCTGGAAGACCCGCAGGACCTGAAGCACCGCATCGAGGAAGCCGCGAAGTACGTTCCGCTGCGTAACCTGTGCATCAGCCCCCAGTGCGGATTCTCTTCCACCGAAGAGGGCAACATCATCGAGCCTGAAGACCAGTGGAAGAAGATCGCCCTTATCAAGGCAGTAGCCGAAGAGGTTTGGGGCAAGTAGCTTCCAAACAGCAGCACCCGCTCAAGCAAGAAGACCCGCACGTGGCGGGTCTTCCTTGTTTTCCAGGGCCGGCATCGCAGACACCGCCCTCAAGCTATATGGGACGAACTAAGCCAGGATAGAGTGCAACTCGTCCATGATCTTGCGCGCCAAGCGAACATCCACCTGCCCCGGAGCCGAGCTCTTCGCCAACGAGCAGAAGGTGATGTCGCTGCCGAAGTACTCCCCCGCCAAGCGCGAGATACTGCCCTCGCGGCCCATGGCCATGGTGAGCGTGGGGCCAGCGGTATGCAGGCGGCGAACCTCCTCGGTTGCGGCCAGCAGCTTCAACGCATCTGCGGCATCATGCGCCATAACCGCGCACTTGGGGATGTCGGCCCCCAGATCCAGCATATGCGTCATCAGGTTCACCATCCACTCCTTCGAAGGGGTGCCGGCGAAATTGTGGTAGGAAACCAGCGCCTTCACGCCATGCTCGTGCGCGCAGTCAACCAATTCAAGTACCGCCGCATCGCCTATCCAGCTCTCGATGTCCACCATGTCAAGGAT
>CAVDDI010000141.1:0-3798 GCA_963607675.1 bacterium
TCATCATCGAGTGCGTTACCCGATCCAAAGGGTAGGCGGCTGTTGGCTGGCGGCTTGTTAGCCTGGCGATTGATAGCAGTCCCAGATCCGGCGGTTGGCTTCATTGAAGTCAACCGCTTTCTATTGCCCTGCGTAATAAGATAAGACCCCTGCGAAGCGCTGTTCTCAGCCATTGCGTTTTGCAATACTCCTTCGATATGCGGCTTCTAACACTATTGGATTCCCTCTGAGCCGGCTCACATAATCAGAGATGTCAAAGGGGAATGACACCACAAGGAGGGGATCCTAATGGAAACTATCAAGATGGCAGTACTCGGTTTGAACCAAGGCTCCAAGATCGCGCGTGACGCGAAGGCAAATCCGGAAATAGACCTGGTTGCCGTTGCCGGATTCGGCGACCACGATGTGGCGGTTGCCGAAGAGCTGGGCGTTCGCCTGTACACCGACTACACGTTGCTCCTCAAGCAGGAAGACCTGGACGCGATAGCCATCGCGCTTCCGAACAACCTGCATGTTCCGTCCGTTGAGCTTTCGCTGGCAGCGGGCATCAAGAACATCCTGCTCGAGAAGCCCATCGCGAATACCGTCGAAGACGCCGAGCACATCATCAAGATCTGCAAGGATGCGGGGGCCACGCTTCTGGTGGGGCATCATCGCCGCTCTTCCAACCGCTACCAGTTCCTTCGCCAGATCATCGACTCGGGCAAGCTGGGGCAGATCGTGGGCATCCAGTCCAACTACGCCATCGCCAAGCCGCATGAGTACTTCGATGTGGAATGGCACACGAAGAAGGGCTCGGGCCCGCTGCTGATCAATGCCATCCACGACTTCGACGACCTGAACTTCGTCACCGGCATGAAGCCCACGAAGGTGTACGCCGCCGCGCGCAATACCATCCGTGGCAACGAGGTGGAAGACTCCGTTTCCGCTGTGGTGGAATACGAGGGCGGCGTAACGGCGAGCTACTTCGTTTCCGATGGCACGCCGGGCCCCTGGAACTACGACCTTGCGGCGCAGGAGAACACCTTCTTCACCATGTGCCCCGGCGAGAACAGCATGCGCATCTTCGGCACCAAGGGCTCGTTCGGCTTCCCGAACATGGACCTGTATTACCAGGATGACGATGCCTACGGCTGGCTGAACCCCATCAAGCATGAGCATTTCGACATTGAGAAGAACGACCCGATGACGGCCGAGCTCGACCACTTCGTCGACCTGTGCAAAGGCCGTGAAACGGTTCCGCGTTGCACAGGCGAAAACGCACTCGATACCCTGAAGGTCATCAATGCCATCCAGGAATCGGCGGAAAAGGAAGCGGCGGTGTGCCTGCAGGGCAGCAAGCCGAAGGCGTCCCCTACCGTGCCCACCACGCCCGATAAGGCGGCGTAGCCTTCTGGCTGCGACCTGGGCCGATCCGTTGGCATAGGGTGCAAGCGGGCCGGCACTCGTCATCTGCGGCCTGCGAAGCGGGCTCGGGCACTATAACTGAACGTACTTGCTCCGGGCGGTGGGGCACGGGAGGCCTGCCGCCCATACCATGAAAAGAGGGAACAACCATGGGAATCGAAATCAACATCTCCGGCAAAACCAAGCTCGTTGGCCTTTTGGGGTCGCCGGTGGCACAGTCCATGTCGCCGGTGATGCACACCGACTCGTTCAAGCAGCTGGGTATAGACGCAGTCTACGTTGCCTTCGACGTCACTGCCGATAACTTGGGCGAAGTGGTGAAGGGCATGACCGACATGGGCGTGGTCGGCTACAACGTCACCATGCCGTGCAAGACGGCGGTAGGCCAGTACCTGGACGAGCTCACCCCAGCCGCCGAGCTGATGGGTGCGGTGAACACCGTGCAGATCAAGGACGGCAAGGCCATCGGCCACAACACCGACGGCGCCGGGTTCGTTGAGAACCTTCGCCGCCACGGCTTCGAGCCGCAGGGCAAGGTGGTTACCATCGTAGGTGCCGGCGGTGCTGGTTCGGCCATCTTTACCCAGCTGGCTCTCGATGGCGTGGCCTGCGTGAACATCTTCAACCTGCGCGACAAGTTCTGGGACTCCACCCGTGCGCGCGTGGTGGAGCTCTCGCAGAAGACGGGCGTCCCCATGGTGCTGAACGACCTGGAGAACAAGGAGCAGCTGGCACGTGCGGTGAAGAACTCGGCGCTGTTCGTGAACGCCACGCGCGTTGGCATGGCTCCCATGGACGACCAGTGCACCATTGAGGAAAGCATGCTGCACGACGGCCTGTTCGTAGCCGATACGGTGTACGAACCCCGCGAGACGAAGCTCATCCAGATGGCCAAGAAGCATGGCCTGCAGACGGCTCCCGGCATCGAGATGCTGCTTTCTCAGGCGGCGCTGGGCGAGAAGATCTGGTTCGACTGCGAGATGCCGGTGGACTATATCGAGGAAAAATACTTCTAAGTTGGCTGCCGAGCGGGCAAGGGCTTGAGAATTGGGCGCCTGGGGGAATGTCTCCAGGCGCTTTTGCGTCGATGGGCGGGCATGCTCGATGAGGCTGCGTTGCCCATGCTGTCCTGCCGGTGGCGCTCCTGCCTTTTCTGGTGGCAGGCTCTACGATTTGCACACGGTCCCAATCTGTCGGTTTCCACGCACTTTCCCGCTGTTTGTTGGTGGGCTTCCGAATGGATGTGCGGGGAACCCATCACTTCTGTGCGCATCCAGTCACAGCTCCCATAAGCCGAGCCTTTTAAAAATTTATAATGAGTTTTAAGGATCTTAATGAAAACGGCTGAGGGGACGGTTTCAATGAGGCTTGATTATCTGCGCTATTTCGACCATTTAGCGAAGGTGCTCAACTACACGCGTGCGGCGGAGGACCTGTATATTGCCCAGCCCACGCTTTCGGTTGCCATGAAGCGGATGGAAAAGGAGCTGGGTATCCAGCTGTTCCGCCGGGCAGAGAAGGGCTCGCATATCGAGCTCACCGAAATGGGTGCGGCATTCCACGAGTACGTGGCCCTTGCGCTTAAGAACTACGACAAGGGCCTGCGCGTGGCGCGCGAGATCCAGGGGGAATTGAACTCGTCGGTGAAAGTGGGAACCATCTACGCCATGCAGGGGCGCATCTGGTCGCAGGCCATTCAGGCGTTCATCGCCACACAGAGCGTGAAGCCCCAGATAACGATCGAGCAGGCATACTCGCCCGAGCTTCTGGCGCGTGTGGAGCGGGGCGACTTGGATGTGGCGTTCTGCTCGCGCGTTGAAGGGGTGGGGCAGGACTTGGTATACACCCTGGTGTGGTCGCAGCCGATGGTGCTGGGCGTTCAGAAGGGCAGCAAATTCGCGAAGAAGAAGGCGATAAGCCTTTCCGAGCTGGGACAACACGAGATCCTTACCTATTCGAAAACCTCGCCGGTGGCGCCTTCCATCGATGGGATGCTTCCCGTCGATTCGCTGAACCTGCGTCGGGAGTTCGATGACGAGATCACCCTGTGCTCGTTGGTTTCCTCGAACCCCGAGGCGATGGCCTTGTTCTGCTATTCCTTCCTTGTGGCGGCGTTCGAGGACGTGGCCTGCCTTACTGTGAACGACCTGCCTACCGATTTCCATAAGGTGTACCTGGTAAGCCGTCGCGAAACCCATCCGAAGGTGGTAGACGATCTTATCGACTTCATGGGTGCATACCGCTTCCCCAATGTGATGGACTCCTGAGGTCAAATCCCTTCCGGGCCTCGTGTCTTATTGAGACTGGCAATAATTGTGTACAGGTAGCCATATTCCTTATTGGATTTCCTTATCACCTGCGCGGCATAATCTGAACCGCACAGAGGGGAAA